>BTQO01000082.1:0-6636 GCA_036985915.1 Gammaproteobacteria bacterium
GATAGCCCCTATGTTGCACGAAGGCGGCCCTTTCAAATGAGCCTTGTACCTGTAATGAATGGTTCAATCGCTTGTAAGCAGTGTCTGGTGGGTAGTAACAGTTTGTGCCTATTCGGTTTCAGACCAAATCCGGCTTTGCATTTTGGCTATGGATGGCCTTATGCCGTGGAGCACAGGATGTGCGAGAGCGGCCTTTATCGGACGATCACCCAAAGCTTCCGCTCCTGCTCACGCCCCTTACCTACTTCCCTGTAGGCAACCTGTTTTCCCGGCTTTGCCCTGAGAATCGAATCCTTCATGCAATATAGCGGCTAGTCCTGCTGGACTGGCAGGTTATCGATTCGTTTATATTGTTCCTTGAGACTGGCGATCATGGTCTCAAGTTCAGACACTCTTGATTTTACCTTACCGACAACATCTTCTGGTGCATTGGCTGTAAATTGTTTGTTGCCAAGTTTGCTGGTATTTCGCTCAAGCTCCCTGGCGTGTTTATTGAGTTCTTTGTCCAGTCGCGCGAGTTCTGCATCTCTGTCGATAAGCCCTGCCATCGGAATAAGCAATTTCATTTCACCAACAAGGGAGATTGCAGCATCTTCAGGCTCGTCGTTAGACCCTGCCAGAAACGCGATGTTTTTCAGTCGCGCAAGCGTTTTGAGGCAGTTCTCGTTGCGGTGTACACGATCACGATCCAGATCGGAGGCACAGGAAAGCAATAAAGGTAAGGGCTTACCGGGGGCAATATCCATCTCACCACGAATGCGTCGCACGCCCATAATGAACGACATCAACCAGGTAACTTCATGTTCCGCGTCAACATCGATCTCTTCCTGGATATATTCCGGGAAGGGTTGGAGCATGATGGTTTCGCCTTCAACACCTGCAACCGGTGCTACCCGTTGCCATATTTCTTCGGTTATAAACGGCATTAACGGGTGCGCCATTCGTAATGTGGATTCGAGTACATACAGCAGTGTGTGACGTGTTCCATGCAGCCTGGCAGCGCTTGCATCATCTGCATAAAGCACCGGTTTCGATAATTCGACATACCAGTCGCAATATTCGTTCCAGATGAATTCATAAATCGCCCTGGCGGCAATATCGAATCGATAGTTTGTGAAAGCATTGCTGACAGTCTGAACGGTTTTGTTCAGCCGGGAAATGATCCAGCGGTCTGCAATACCCAGTTCAAGATTGTCGCCGGATGAGCCGCAATCCTTATCCTCTGTGTTCATTAATACGAATCGGGCTGCGTTCCACAGTTTGTTACAAAAATTACGGTTACCTTCAATTCGCCCGGTATCGAAGTTAATGTTGCGACTGGGTGACGCCAGGGATGCAAATGTAAAGCGCAGGGCATCGGCACCGTAAGCCCTGAAGCCTTCGGGGTAATGTTTGCGTGTTATCTTCTCAATCTTTGGCGCCAGGTGCGGCTGCATGAGACCTGTTGTGCGCTTTTCAATCAGGCTGTCGATGTCGATGCCATTGATCAAGTCCAGTGGATCCAGAATGTTGCCCTTGGATTTGGACATTGTTTGTCCATCGTTGTCGCGGACCAGACCATGTATATAAATTTCGCGGAACGGGACTTTGCCGGTAAATTTAAGTCCCATCATGATCATGCGTGCAACCCAGAAGAAGATGATATCGAAACCGGTAACCAATACGTTACCCGGATAAAACGTGTTGAGTTCCTCGGTTTGTTCCGGCCAGCCAAGCGTCGAAAAGGGCCAGAGTGCCGAAGAAAACCAGGTATCCAGAACATCTTCATCCTGCCGGAGTTCCACATCCGGTTTTAAATTGAAATTATCCCGTATTTCCTCTTCTGAGCGACCAACATAGATGTTGCCTTTTTGGTCGTACCAGGCAGGGATTCGGTGTCCCCACCATAATTGCCGGCTGATACACCAGTCCTGAATATTTCTCATCCACTCAAAATACGTTTTACTCCAGTTATCAGGCACAAACCGGATGTCGCCTTTTTCTACCGCCTCAATTGCAGGTTTCGCAAGGGGCTTGATTTTCACGTACCACTGGTCGGTCAGATAAGGCTCCAGGATGGCATGTGAACGGTCACCGCGAGGCGCTGTCAATGTGTAGTCCTCGATCTTGTCGATCAACCCTTGCGCACCGAGATCAGCCACGATTTGTTTTCTGGCTTCAAAGCGATCCAGGCCGCGGTACGGTTCAGGTACGGTATCGTTTAACGCGGCATCGATAGTCAGGATATTGATCAATGGCAGATTATGGCGCTGCCCGATTTCGTAGTCATTGAAATCATGTGCCGGGGTGATTTTCACGCACCCGGAACCGAATTCAGGGTCTACATACTGGTCTGCAATGACGGGAATGTTACGCCCTGTTAACGGCAGGATGACTTCTTCACCGATTAAGTGGCGATAACGGTCATCATCCGGGTGAACGGCGACTGCTGCATCACCCAGCATGGTTTCAGGACGGGTGGTTGCAACAACAACAAAACCTTCGCCATTGGTTAGCGGGTAACGCATATGCCATAGATTGCCTGCTTCCTCTTCTGAGATGACTTCAAGATCTGATAGGGCGGTGTGTAAAACCGGGTCCCAATTAACGAGTCGTTTGCCGCGGTAAATCAGGCCTTCGTCATACAGTTTGATAAACACCTCGGAAACGGCATGAGACAACCCTTCATCCATGGTAAAGCGTTCTCGAGACCAGTCCAAAGATGCACCCATGCTTCTGAGTTGTTGCGTGATCCCGCCACCTGAGTGTTCCTTCCAATCCCAAACCAGGGCGATAAAGTTATCCCGCCCAAGGTCATGACGGGTTTTGCCTTCTGAATTTATTTGGCGTTCCACAACCATCTGGGTTGCTATGCCTGCATGGTCAGTACCAGCCTGCCATAAGGTGTTGTCTCCCAGCATGCGGTGATAGCGGATCAGCGCGTCCATGATGGTGTCCTGGAATGCATGTCCCATATGCAGCCGTCCGGTTACATTCGGCGGCGGAATCATGATGCAGTAGGGTTTGCCGGAACCGCTTGGTGCGAAGTAACCACGCTCTTCCCAGGTTTTGTACCAGGCCTGCTCTATATTTTGGGGATCGTATGTTTTTTGCATTACTTGAGCTAGCGCTACATGCCGGAAGGTTATTGGTGTTGATACTAGGCCATTGATGGCCAATATGTGATGAATATGCTTATTTGCTTTTCTTAAGTTGTTTCGATATTTCGTCCAAAGAGCGTTTCATTTCCTCGCTGACAGAGGATTTGATTTCCTTGCTAACTTCATCCATGGATTCCAGGAACAATTCTTCCAGCGATTCATGGATGGATTTTTCGATCTTTTGATGGAGTCTTGACTCCAGCTCTTCAAGGAGTTGTGCCAGGTTTTCTGTAACATCGTCTATCGCGCGGTTCTGTTTTGACGATTGAGACTCCGATTTGGATTGACTTGCTGCGTCGTTATCGCCTGGCTTCACAACATCGGTTAGAACTGGAATTCGTCCGGTAGCTTCCTGTTTGTCATCGTCGTGTTTCATGTGTTAGCCAAATTGTGCGTGTGCAAAGGGTAACCACGTTCCTGGTAAAATCGATAACGCTTTCTAGATTGTATGCGGTTATTTCCGTCAACAATTTCTGCAACCCGTTCAAATCGGCTGAAGAAATTGGGCACATCATCGCACAAATTAACCAGTACCTGCGCGGGCGTGTTGCTATCTTTCATAGTATTGGTTATTAAAACCGGTGCTGATGAAGAGGAGCTGGCAGTGTAAATAGCATGTGGTACAAAAGAGCCTTGCCGGAAGGTCCATAAGAGGTTATCCAGGTCAGACGATTGTTTCTCGGATGACGTATACAATAGCAAGGTGTATCCGCTTTTATATATCTTCTCGGTAAGCCTGCAGGCAAACAGTGTTTTGGCACGTGATTGGGAATTATCCAGGATATAAAAATCAACACGTGTCATGCGTTATGTACCAAGCGCGCGGTTGATCAGATAATGCACCAGCAATGGCACGGGTCTGCCGGTTGCGCCTTTTGTGGTGCCGGATTTCCAGGCCGTCCCGGCTATATCGAGATGTGCCCAGCTGACGTCCTTGGTGAATCGTGACAGAAAGCACGCCGCGGTGATTGTGCCAGCCTCACGGCCGCCAATATTGGCCATATCAGCGAAATTGCTGTCCAATTGTTGCTGATATTCTTCCCACAGCGGCATATGCCATGCGCGATCATCTGCCTGTTCTCCTGCAGCCAACAGTTTTTCGGCAAGTGCATCATCATTGCTCAGAAGGCCATGGGCATACTTACCCAGTGCAATGACACAAGCCCCTGTCAGTGTCGCGATGTCGATGACCACTTCCGGTTTGAATCGTTGCGCCCATGTGAGTGCATCACACAAGATCAGCCTGCCTTCGGCATCGGTGTTCAGTATCTCAATACTCTGTCCGGACATGGAGGTGACGATATCGCCAGGTTTTGTGGCGCTTCCGCTAGGCATATTTTCGGTTGTTGGGATAACTGCCGTGATATTAATAGGCAGGCCAAGTTCCGCGCATGTCTGCAAGGTACCCAGGACACTGGCGGCCCCGCACATATCGAATTTCATCTCATCCATGGCCAAGGCCGGCTTGAGTGAGATGCCGCCGGTATCGAATGTGACACCCTTGCCGACCAGCGCGACAGCCGTCCGCTTGGAACGACTACCTTGATAATTGATGGTAATCAACTGAGCTGGCACATGGCTGCCTTGTGCCACAGAAAGCAGCGCACCCATGCCGTGCTTTCTCATTTGCGATTCGCCCATGACAGATACGGTCAACTTGGGGTGGTTTCGAGCCAGTTCCCGGGCCTTCTTTGCGAGGTAGGCGGGTGTGCAGATATTAGCGGGCAGATTGCCAAGCGAACGCGCCATCAATATACCGTTTGCAATGGCCTGTCCTTGTGTAAGTGCTTTTTTTAGCTGCGCCTGTTTAACAGTGCCGTGAGCGTGGAATGTGATTGATTCCAGTTTGAATTGAGGTTTATCGCTCGTTTTCTTCAGCGTATCGGACCGATACCAGGCATCCTCCAGACCAATCACACATTGTTCTGCCCGCCAGGCCGGCTTTTGCCGGCCAACAGAAAGTTCGGCAAGACAGAAGACGGCATCTCGTGCACCGCCGCCTTCTAACGCCTTGGCTGTGCCCGCAATAATCTTCCGAAAAGCAGCCAGCGTCCGGTCGCTATCCGCACCACAGCCGATCAGGAGAATGCGCTCGCAGGCAATGCCTGGCAGGTCAAATAGCCATAGCGCTTGCCCGGGCTTGCCTGGCATGTCGCCCCGCGCAAGGATTCTGGAAATAGCCCCCCTGGAGGCTCGATCCAGATGGCGGGCGCTGGGAGTCAGTTTTTCATCCGGCATAACACCCACAACCGTACAACCTGATTTGGTTGAAGCGAGGTCACGGCGGCTGATCTTGTAGCGCATAGTTGGCTCCCGTAAATCCTGAAGGGATTGGTTGAGTGGCGTATGATACGACGGTGGGCATCATGATAAGAAGTCCATATGCGGGTTGAGTTGAAAAATTTAGTTTGCACGCCATGTTGTAGCGGTTTGCCTTAACGCACTTAGATCATGTTTCCGATTATCAGACGATACCTACTCAGGGAGGTTTTCCTAAGCACGCTCGGAGTGGCGCTGGTGCTGTTGCTGATTTTGCTCAGTAACAGGTTGGTGAAAATGCTCAAGGAAGCCGCATCGGGAGGTATTCCAGCCGAATCGGTGTTTCCGTTGCTTGGATTATCTGCGGTGAATGCGCTCGTGGTGTTAGTGCCAATGGCTGCATTTCTTGCAGTACTGCTTACTGTTGGCAGAATGTACCGTGAAAACGAAATTGTTACGTTGTCGGGGTGTGGCATCAGTCATTGGCAAATAAGCAAGATATTATCAATTTTCGCTTTATTGGCCGCTCTGTTTATGGCCTGGGTATCACTTTATGTCACACCAATCACGAGTCTGGCTGCATCGATGTTACAAGACGAGGCTGAGCGGGCATCTGACATCGCAGGTCTGGCTCCCGGCCGTTTTAAGGAAACGTCAGGTGGTAAGCGCGTGGTCTACGCCGAAACCATTGATAGGAAGCGGCAGATAATCTCGAACATTTTTATTTACTCGCGGAGCCAGGATGTTCCATGGTTAATGACAGCAGATACTGCCTATCAGCATATAGAGAGCGGAAGCGGGGACACGCTTGTATTTATGGAGAATGGCCATCGATACCGGGGTGAGCCATCTGATAAAAATTTTCAGATCACCAGTTTTGAACGTCACTGGGTGCGTATGCGGGAGCGTGAGCCGGTAGCAGACCGCTCCAAACGCCGTGGTAAATCAACGCTTGAACTTTGGCAATCAGACAAGCGGGCGGATATCGCTGAACTGCAATGGCGTTTATCTGCACCTCTGGCTATTGCACTATTCGTTTTTCTCGGCTTACCTTTGGGCAAGCTGCAGCCAAGGGAAGGACGTTTCGGCAAGCTTATCAGTGGTGTTCTGATCTATATCATTTACTTCAAACTGCTCGGTGTAGCACGTGTAGGTGTGGGACATGGCTCAATACCGACCTGGATCGGGCTATGGTGGGTTCATGCCGGACTTGCGAGTTATCTGCTTTTGATGATGT
>BTQO01000083.1:0-6624 GCA_036985915.1 Gammaproteobacteria bacterium
AAGGAAGCTCTGAATTAATCAGACCTTCCTTAACTATATTGGCAAGGACAAACGAGTGGCACGTATCAAAGGCAAGCCGCTGCGAAATAAGTGGCACAAACACAAAAAACCCAAAACGGTTGATGAGCAGGCTGGTGCACTGGGCTATATAGTCTGGCGTTTGGCCCAGGATGCGGCGATCAACCTGCACGGCGAGGACTTCATCTATAACGATGACACACAACGCCTGGATGTCATCGCAGAGTTACTGGCCTTCATGGTGCATCTGGTCGATCGAATCGCCTATCAGGCGATGCCACAAGCGCATCGTGACCGCCTGATCAATGGCCTTGGCATCAAGGTGGCCGGATACATGCAGGATAACCGGCAGGACTGGCAAGGTCCGGGAGACTACAAGACACCGTTTGTGAATCTGCTAAACGATCGTTTCGGCGATTATGCCGACCTGACATTTAACCAGGATGGCCCTGGATACAGTCTGCTAAGATTCTTAGGACATGCCGTACAAAAACTGATGGGGCCCGGGCATCAGAACAAATGGGTGATCGACCAGATTATGGACATCGAGGCACCTGAACTATACAAACGCTTACGCGCCAGTATGGACAGCCTGCTGGCTACTGGTGAAATTGACCTGACACCGCCGGCTCAAACAGAACTGGAGGACCACCGGCCCGAGGTTGGTAAGGACGGGGTTATTGGGCCGGATTAAACAACCATCGCAACTTAGCTGGGTGCGGATTGTCCTAAAAATGGACGGCTACTTGGCCCAGGAACTGAACTTGTCCATATCCTTGTTTTTGCCATCCTCGAATCCCGCCGACCAGGCTTCGGTAACACGCTGCTCTTCGCGCTCCGGCATCTGCAGATATCCTTCCTGCCAACCCATGATGTACTCATCATTGACGCTGGCCTGTTCCATTTTGGTAACAAAATCGTAATATGCTTTATCCATTCTATAACCTTGTAGCACCCGATAATTTTAGTAACACAAAGGCATACCAAGTGTTTGGTATATTAGAAACAGGTAATTTTCCCATAGCACATGACATCGCGGCAAGTCTTTCTGATCCAGGATTCAACCGAACTTGATTCATATCACATACAGCCGGGCTAGAAGGGTCGTTTTTTGGCTGCTTTTAACTTTCAGCCCCTCCATCGCCAGCCCCCAGGCACCGCCGCAATTGCCTGATTTCGGGGACCCGTCTGGCAGCATCCTATCGGCCCAATTGGAGCGAGAACTAGGTGAAGAGATCATGCGTCAGATCCGCAGCCAAGGCGCTTTGATCCAGGATACCCAGATACAGGAATATGTCCGTAACCTGGGGCAAAGGTTGCGCGCCGGGGCGGATAGCTATACCCACGAGATTACCTTTTTTGCCATCGATGACCCCGCCGTCAACGCCTTTGCGCTGCCGGGTGGATTCATCGGCATCAACACCGGCCTGATTACGGCCAGTCGCAGCGAGGCCGGGCTGGCATCGGTTATCGCCCACGAAATCGCTCATGTCACACAACGCCATCTGGCGCGTTCCTTCTCACTGGCGAGCAACCTGACGTTGCCCACGCTGGCAGCGATTGTCGCCGGCATCCTGATCGGCGGTGAGGTCGGCATTGCCGCTGCAATGGCCGCACAGGCTGGCGCTACTCAAGTGCAGATCAACTTCACCCGTCAAAATGAGCAGGAAGCCGATCGGGTCGGTATGCAGGTGCTGGCCAGAAGCGGTTTTGACCCAAGGGCCATGGCCAGCATGTTCGAGACCCTGCAGCAGTCCAGCCGGTATTACGGTGAGGGTCCACCCGAGTTTCTAAGGACGCACCCATTGGACGCCAATCGTATCGCCGAAGCCCGTGATCGAGCCGAACGGTATCGGCGGCGTCCGTTAAAGGACAGTTTCCTATACCACTTAACGCGAGCCAGAATCGCCGTTGTTGGCGCACGCAGTATGAACAAATATGTCCAGGCGGCCAAAGCCAGGCTTGCGGCGGGCAAATACCGTAACGAAGAAGCAGAACGCTATGGTTATGCGCTCGCTTTAAATCAGACTGGCAAACAAGCGCAAGCCAGAAATGAAATAACAACGTTACTCAAAAAGCGACCCGATGAACCTGCCTACCTTATCGCGATGGCGGAAATCGAGGCTGCGGCCGGACGTTTTGACCGTGCAATCAAACTATTACGCCCCCATCAACGCGATTACCCGAACCACCACAGCCTGGCCCTGACACTGGCAGAAATTCAGATCCTGGGTGGCCAACCTGCCGATGCCGTGAAAACATTGAGCGATCACCTGGAATTCCGCGCCAGTGACCCCGACACATGGTTGATGCTGGCGCGTGCGCAGCGTGCTCAACAACGTCGTGGCCCAGCGCACAAAAGCCTGGGGCAATACCATTTTTTGCTGGGTAACTACAAAGCCGCCATCTATCAGCTTGAACTCGCCCTTAAAGACCGCACCATTGATGATTATGAAAGCGCACGTATCGAAGCGCGTCTTAAGGTCTTGCGGGCATTACTAAAACAGCGCCAGGCAGAACTCGCAAAACATGAATAAAGCATCAATAAAAAACACCAAAAAGAATATAAGCAAATTAACAACTGTTAATTTACCTACAAAACATGATGTAAGTATTGCTATAACATCAGTTTTCAGTATCCTATAGGTTCGGTTTAGAAATTACTTAAGCATTTAGGAATTACTTGAGCATTAGGGGGGCGCACCGGCACAACGTGCAGGCGTTGGCTCTAATTTTAATTTTCAATCCATTTTTAGGGGGAAACCATGCGTAATGCATTTTGCAAGGTGCTCACCGCTGCGTCTGCCGCTGTCCTGCTGAGCAGCTTAGCAGCCGCACCAGAGGCTCTAGCAGCAGAGAAAAAAGCGATGTCTAACATCGAAAAGGGCAAGAAGCTTACTTTCAACCGTAAAAAAGGCAACTGCCTGGCGTGTCATGCGATCGCCGGCGGCAAACTCCCGGGTAACGTCGGTCCACCACTGCTTGCCATGAAGGCTCGCTACCCGAACAAGGCCGATCTTCGCGCCACTATCTGGGATCGCACCAAAGCAAATCCAAACACCGTCATGCCGCCGTTCGGTAAGCATAAAATCCTCAGTGATAAAGATATCGATCTGATCACCGATTTTATCCACACCCTGTAACGTACGCTTAAACACCAAACTGACAACGGAGAGCACAGATTATGAAAAAGGCAATCGCATTGGGCGTGGCCTTGTTTGTACTGGTTACCGGTACCGCCTTTGCCAAGACCAACCCCAAAGAGGATCTTAAGAAATTCCAGAATTATTATTTCAAGAACTTCCCAAACGTGCCCAAGAATGATTTTGGCAACGGCATTTATGCCCTTAGCAAGTCCTTGCGTGACCAGTGGGATTCCATCGAGGAATTTCCACCCTATGAGCTGAACATCGATAGGGGCGAAGAGCTATGGAATAAGCCATTCAAGAATGGCAAAACCCACGGATCGTGCTTCAAAAACGGCGGTCTGGGTATCAAGCAGAACTATCCCTACTTCGATACCAAGAAGAAGACCGTCAAGACCTTTGAACAGGAAATCAACGAGTGCCGCAAAGCCAATGGCGAAAAACCGTTTAAATGGAAGAAGGGTCCCATTACCGATGTCATGGCCTACCTGGCATACTCGTCGCGTGGCAAGAAAATCAATGTCGTTATTCCAAACGACGACGCGCTGAAATGGTACGAGCGCGGCAAGAAATTCTTCTATGCCAAGCGTGGGCAGCTGAACTTCTCCTGCGCCGATTGTCACGTGAAACTCCCAGGCAAGAAGATCCGTGCCAACCTGCTCAGCACGGCCCTGGGCCAGGTCACCCACTTCCCGATATATCGTTCCAAGTGGGGCGGCATGGGTACCATTCACCGTCGCTACGGTGGCTGCAACAAGCAGGTTCGCGCCAAGCCATTTAAGGCGCAAAGCGACTCGTACCGCGCGCTGGAGTACTTTCATACCTACATGAGCAATGGCCTGCCGCTTAACGGCCCGGGTGCCAGATTTTAATTCTTGCTCATTAGCGAATTACCACCTTGCTTTTAAGGCCCCGGCTTGTCCGGGGCCAGTTTTTAACAGCAGCCTTTTTTGGTGACCAAAGCTTTGTAGTCTTGTAGTTATAAATAATTAGGGAGGAGTAGCATCCAAATGAATATGTCACGCCGTGAATTCCTGCAAATGCTGGCAGTTGCCAGTGCAGCGGGTTTTCCCCTGACAGGATGTGATCAACCGGCTGATGTGTCGACTACGACGCCCGCACCAGCCGCCGCAAAGAACTCGGCCAACCCGTATGAAATCCCGGCCTTCGGTAATGTGACGATGATGCACTACACCGATCCGCACGCACAGTTACTGCCGGTCTATTTCCGTGAACCAAGCATCAACCTGGGGTTTGCCGGCATGGAAGGCAAACCACCGCATCTGGTGGGTGATGCATTTCTGAAGTACTACGGTATTAAACCCGGTACCAGGGAGGCGTACGCCTTAACTTATCTGGACTTTGTCGATGCAGCACAGAAATATGGCAAGGTGGGTGGATTCGCGCACCTGATGACGCTCATCAACAATATCCGCGCGCAACGAAAAGACACGTTACTGCTTGATGGTGGTGACACCTGGCAGGGTTCGGCAACCGCTCTTTGGACCAATGGACAAGACATGATCGATGCCCAATTATTGCTCGGTATCGATGTTATGACGCCGCATTGGGAGATGACCTACGGCGCTGAACGTGTCCTGGAAGTGATAAACGGACCGTTCAAGGGTAAAGTCGATTTTATCGCACAGAATGTGCTAACCAACGACTTCGAAGATCCGGTCTTCAGCCCGTACGCAATCAAAGAGGTGAATGGTGTGCCCATCGCTGTCATCGGTCAGGCATTTCCGTATACCCCGATTGCCAATCCGCGTTATAAGATACCTGACTGGAGCTTTGGCATTCGAGAAGAGAGGATGCAGGAGATTGTCGATCAGGCGCGTGATGAAGGCGCCCAGGCTGTGATCGTGCTGTCTCATAACGGCATGGATGTTGATCTCAAGATGGCCAGCCGGGTCACTGGTATTGACGCCATCATGGGTGGTCACACGCATGACGCCATACCGAAGCCGGTTGAGGTCAAGAATGCAGGCGGTGTAACCTTGGTGACCAACGCGGGGTCAAACGCCAAATTCCTCGGCGTGCTTGATCTTGATGTGAAAAATGGCAAGGTCCGTGACTACCAATACAACCTGTTACCGGTCTTCTCAAACCTGATCCAGCCGGATCCGAAGATGAGCGCACACATTGCCAAGGTACGTGCGCCCTACAAGGATAAACTGGAAGAAGTACTGGCCGTTACAGATACACTGCTATACCGGCGCGGTAACTTCAACGGTACCTTCGACCAGCTGATCTGTGATGCCATGATTGAAGTTATGGGCGCACAAATCTCGTTCTCACCCGGCTTCCGCTGGGGCGTATCCGTGCTGCCGGGACAAGGTATCACGCTGGATCACGTGATGACGCAAACTGCCATCACCTATCCAAACGTCACAGTGAACAAGCTAAGCGGTGAAACATTGAAGATTATCCTTGAAGACGTGGCGGACAACCTGTTTAACCCTGACCCCTACTATCAACAGGGTGGCGACATGGTCCGTGTTGGCGGGTTGAAGTTCACGATGGATCCAACCGGTGATATGAGCAAGCGAATCAGTGACATGGAGCTGAATGGCAAGCCAATTGATCCAGCCAAATCGTACACCGTTGCCGGATGGGCCAGCGTACAGGAAACACCCGCCGGAGACTCCGGCAGACCCATTTTCGACGTGGTGGCTGAATATCTTCGCAATAAGAAAACAGTTGCCATTTCGAAGCTTAATGTGCCTAAACTTAAGAATGTTAAAGGCAATCCCGGCATCGCGGAAGTTTAACGATGCAATACCAATCCACTAATGACCATCACAAGACACATACACTTGGAGGAGCTATGAATATTATCAAACTGATCGGCATAGTACTGCTCACCAGCATCGTTGCCGTGGGTTGCGCTGCCAGCGGTGACAAAAAAGCAGATAGCGCTCAAGCGGCTGAATATAAAGCCATTGCCAAGGCTGCTAAAGTTGAGCAAAAGAAGGCCAAAAAGGTTGGCTTTGAATGGCGCGATATCGGCAAGTTCCTGAAGAAAGCCAAGAAAGCAGCCAAGAAGGGTGATTATAAGACAGCGATCAAACTGGCCAAGAAGGCTAAATTCCAGGCTATACAGGGACAGCAGCAGGCCAAAGAGCAAGCCAATGCAGGGCCGGTCTCGTTCTAAAGCGCACCTTGAAAGCACTGTAGCGCTGCAAATATCAGCATAGATACCCCCCCGGCTCTAAAGCCGGGGTTCTATGGCAGCGCCACGCTTCGTGTAATTACTGCTCCTGCCGGCGCTGACCTAATGCCAGTTTCTAACAACCTCAACTGGCATTAGGAATCGCCCATTCATCCACGACTCTTGTGCCCGCGGGGTAAAATCCATGGTGTTGTGTCTTCGAACGCATAAAAAACCGGGGCTTGGCCCCGGTTTTTTATGTCCAAGGATGGACGGTCACCGGCCCCTTTTATGTCCAGGGATGGA
>BTQO01000084.1:0-6593 GCA_036985915.1 Gammaproteobacteria bacterium
GTTCTTTTTCTTCATCCCGATTATGCGCAAGGATTGCTTTGAGTTCTTTATCCTTGCAGGCATCGACTCGCTGATTGTACCAATCAACTGCTTCCAATTCTTCCATCAGCGAAACAATCGCGCGATGCATATCCCTGGTTGCATCAGAAATTTCATCTATCGGTTCATGATAACCTTCATTAGCCATAGTTTATCCTCCTAGCAAGTATCAAAACGTACAATAACAGCCAACCACACACGTAGTTAATAATGGGCTGCCCCGTAAGAAATCAATTGTAGACCGATCAGGGCAAACACGCCCGCCATTACATCGTCGAGCATGATACCGGCACCACCCGGCACACGTTTATCCAGCCAGCGAATCGGCCATGGCTTTGCGATATCGAATAGTCGAAACAAGCCAAATCCCGCCAACACCCAGAGCCATCCATCGGGCGCCGCAATCATGGTCACCAGAAAACCAACGACTTCATCAAACACAATGCCCGGGTGATCATGCACACCGGCGCGTTTGGCCGCGATATCGCAGAGCCAAATACCGAATGCAAGCATCGCCGCGGTAACGGCCAGGTAGCCGATCAGCGGCAAGCCTGACAGGGCCAGATACAGGGGAACGGCCAGCACCGTACCGAGTGTGCCGGGTGCGTAGGGTGCCGCACCAATGCCACAACCAAAGGCTAAAAACTGTACCGGGTCGCGCCAGATGCTTGAAGGTGCCGAATTGCGTTTCATCGGAAGTGATCGTATCCCGAGCCGGTATGTATCTCGCGACCTATGTCATCCAGCACCCTAAGACCCTGTCTTTGCTCGATCATACCGATCCAGCTGCAACGCACCTCAAGGCCGCTCATTATCCGTTCAATCTCGCCTTGGCGTTTTTCCGGTACTGTAAAACACAGTTCAAAGTCATCACCGGCACTCAACGCAACGGACCAATCGCCGGCCACATCAAAAGTGCGCCGGTACACATCCGAGACCGGGAGTTTGCCTGCC
Organism: Gammaproteobacteria bacterium; assembly: GCA_036985915.1. Classification (GTDB taxonomy): domain Bacteria; phylum Pseudomonadota; class Gammaproteobacteria; order JAJDYQ01; family JAJDYQ01; genus BTQO01. The sequence goes on from BTQO01000084.1 coordinate 994, forward strand.
TGCAGGGTGGCGCCAACATCGCTGGCCTTTAGTATGTGGGAAAGATCTGCAACCAGCCCGTCCGAGATATCGATCGCGGCTGAAGCGATATTGCGCAGCGCAATCCCTGCCCCAATCCTGGCTGTGGGCCTGTTCAATCGCTTAAGCACCTGCGCCTTGTCTTTAACCGGCAACCTAAGCTCACCCTGTAATACCAGCAAGGCAAGACCGGCATCACCCAGTTCACCGGTAACATATACAAGATCCCCCACTTGCGCACCTGCACGTGTTAATCCCTGATCACACGGTAACAAACCGAGCGCCTGAACGGTGATGCTCAACGCACCACGCGTGGTGTCACCACCGATCAGTTGCACGTTAAATGAGTCAGCCAGTAAAAAGAATTGCTCGGTAAATTCTGCCAACCATGACTCATCGGCCTCGGGCAGGGTCAATGCCAAGGTCACGGCAAGCGGCTCAGCGCCCATCGCAGCGAGATCGCTTAAGCTTACAGCCAGCGACTTGTAGCCAATGTCGCCTGCTGATGTTTCATGCGGGAAGTGCACGCCTGCAATCAGCGTGTCCGTGGAAACAACCAGCTGTTGCCCTGAAGGTGGGGTTATAAGCGCCGCATCATCACCGATGCCCAGTGTTACTTCAGGCCGCTTCAACCCATGTGATGCAAAAAAACGATTGATAACTTCGAATTCGGACAACGGCATCGCGTATTAACTTCGAGCTTGTTTGGCAAGCTTGTCCAGCACACCATTAACGAAACGGTGCGCCTGATCAGCACCAAACCGTTTGGCCAGTTCGATGGCCTCGTTGAGGACTACACGAGGTGGTATTTCATGCACGCAAGACAGCTCATACGCAGCGATCAGCAGAATAGAGCGTTCAACGGGATCGAGTTTCGTATAGGGTATGCCGAGATAAGGTTCAAGCGTCGACTTGAGCTCATCGAGTTGCGCGATGCTGTGACTGAGCAACTGCTTGAAGTAGTCCAGATCGGTGCGCTTGTTTTCACACTGATCCACAAATTGCTCAATAAGCGCAGCGCTTTCCTGGCCGGTGATCTGCCATTGGTACAGCGCCTGCATCGCCAATCGCCTGGCAAGCGTGCGTGCACCCACCCCACCCTGTGAGTGCTTCTTGACCGGTTCGGCAGGCATGTTTAGACATCCAGGTTTCTGAACAGGGAAATCATTTCCAACGCGGACATTGCCGCATCCACACCCTTGTTTCCAGCCTTGGTGCCGGCACGTTCGATTGCCTGTTCGATCGTATCTGTTGTTAAGACGCCGAATGCAACGGGCACCTGATGATTAGTGGCTGCCTGCCCTAAACCCCTTGCACATTCTCCGGCTACATATTCAAAATGCGGCGTGCCACCGCGAATCACGCAGCCCAAAGCAACAATGGCATCGTATTGTTTGCTCAAAGCCAGTCGCTGCACGGTAACCGGCATTTCGAATGCGCCGGGCACCCGAACGATGTGAATACTGTTTTCATTCACACCATGCCGCACCAGGGTATCGATTGCCCCCTTCTCCAGGTGCTCAACGATGAAGTTGTTAAACCGTGCGACCACCAGCGCAATGCGCGCATCACGCACCTTTAGATCACCTTCATATATTTTCATGATTCAACCATGTCCTGTTCGTCGATATCTATTGTACCCATAACCGATATTTATTTTGGTTCAACATATTCAGTGACTTCCAGACCGAAACCGGACAGCCCGTGCATAATCTTGGGCGCGCTTAATACGCGCATTTTGGACACGCCCAAATCGGCCAGTATCTGGGCACCTGCACCGTAAGTACGTATTTCCTGACGCGGTTGCCCGCCCTCGCCCTCACTGGCAACCACGGAAGATACCAATTCACCACGCAACCGCCGCACAATATCGCCCACATTCGAAACGTGGCCAAGCACGACCACGATACCACTGTCTTCCTTTGCTATCCGGGTGAGTGCCCGGCGCAAGGGCCAGCTGCAATCATCCCGAAGTGCTGCAAACAGATCACACAAGCGATCTTGTACATGCACTCTAACGAGCGGTGTTGTCCGGCTGATATCACCGTGGACCAGTGCAACATGTAATAGATTGTCGATGTTGTCCTGGTAAGCATATAGCTGAAAATCGCCATACTCGGTCGGGAAGTCACATTCTGCAACACGATCAACGGTTTTTTCATTGGCAATTCGATAATGAATCAAATCGGCAATGGTGCCGATTTTAAGTCCATGCAGTTGAGCAAACACTTCCAGATCTGGACGGCGGGCCATGGTGCCGTCTTCCTTGAGGACCTCGACAATCACGGCCGTGGCTTCAAGACCGGCCAATCGCGCCAGATCGCACCCTGCTTCGGTATGACCCGCACGCGCCAACACACCACCGGGTTGTGCCATCAACGGGAAGATGTGGCCGGGTTGAATGATGTCGTCCGGCTTGGCATAGGGTGCTACTGCGGCGCGTATCGTCTGCGACCTGTCGTGTGCGGAAATACCGGTTGTGACTCCTTGTGCAGCCTCAATGGAAATCGTGAAATTAGTTGCACGTTTTTCATCGGTGTCACGAACCATTAATGGTAACTGCAGTTGCTGACACCGTTCACACGTCAGCGTTAAGCAGATCAATCCACGGCCATGTGTCGCCATAAAGTTCACATCCTCGGGCCTGACCAATGAAGCCGCCATGATCAGGTCGCCTTCGTTCTCACGATCCTTGTCATCCATGATGATGACCATTTTGCCCTGGCGCAGGTCCGCAAGGATTTCTTCTGTGCTGTTCAACTTCATCATAATCTGCTATTAAATCCTGGATGTTGTATTGTTATTTCAGGTAGCCCTGACTACGCAATAGCTCAGGGGTAATACGTCCTGTGTTTGCTGCCTCACCGCCTTGCATCAAACGTTCTATATAGCGGGCCACGACATCAACTTCCAGATTGACCCGATCACCGATTTTAAGCTCATTCAGCGTGGTCGCCGCCAATGTATGCGGGATTATGTTGAGTTCAAATGTATTACCGTGCACTTCGTTGACGGTCAGACTGATACCATCCACACAAACAGAACCCTTCCTCGCAATATACCGGTCGAGTTCACCGGGTAACTCGATTTGAAACCGCACCGAGCGGCCGTCGTTGACACGTTCGCGCACAACACCTACCCCATCTACGTGACCACTGACCAGGTGACCACCTAAACGGGTGGTGGGTGTTACCGATTTTTCCAGGTTAACCCAACTGCCGGCTGACAACGAAGCGAGCGTGGTACAGTTGAGTGTTTCGCCGGATACATCAGCAGCAAAACAATGATCCGTTATTTCAATGACAGTCAGACACACGCCTTGCACGGCAATGCTGTCGCCAATATCCGTATCGCTCATCCCCAGATCATTAACCGAAACCTTCAAGCGGACATCATCGCCCTTGCGATCATATGAGTCTATTTTGCCAACAGCCTGTATGATGCCGGTAAACATGCGCTTACTCCGTTCAGGCGAGGCTGGCGATAATGCGCCAGTCGTCCCCAACAGCGCGCAGATCCTTGATCTTCAGCGATATGGCATCGTTCATCGACTCAAGATCTGGCAGATGAAACAATCCACGCGCCTGATTACCCATTAATTTCGGCGCCATATATATCCAGAGTTCATCAACCAGTCCCGCCTGGACAAATGCACCACTTAACGTAGCGCCTGTCTCGACCAGCACATCGTTGATTTCACGTTCGGCCAGATAATCCAGCAGCCGGGGCAACGAAACAGCATCGACCTCACCGGGCATATGGATGACCTCCACGCCCTGCTTTGTATAGCGGATGATATCTTCCTTATCGAACGATGTGGCGGTTACGATAAGTGTTTTGCCTGGTAGCGAAAACATCTTTGCATGCTCGGGTGTTGCCAGATATGGATCGAGTATGACACGCATGGGTTGCTGGTAATCGTCACCGAGCAGCGCCACAAGCTCAGGATAGTGTTCGGTACGTACGGTCAGCGAAGGATCGTCCGCCATAACCGTGCCGATGCCGGTGATGATTGCGCTGCTCCGGGCACGCAAACGCATGACGTCATGACGCGCCTCAGTTGCGGTGATCCATTTACTCTCACCCGACGCCATCGCCGTGCGGCCATCCAGGCTCATGGCCAATTTTACGCGCACCAAAGGCCGTTGGCTGAGCATTCGCTTGATAAAGCCGGCATTAATCCGCTCGGCGGGCTCTTTTAACAAACCACAACCAACAGCGACACCGGCTTCCTTTAATGCCTTGGTGCCTTTACCTGCAACCAGGGGATTGGGATCTTCCATGGCAAGCACAACCCGGATGATACCTGCATCAATCAGCGCTGTAGTGCACGGCGGTGTTTTACCATCGTGGCAACAGGGTTCCAGCGTGACATAGGCCGTTGCGCCTGCGGCGCGTTTACCCGCCTGATCCAGTGCGCGAATCTCCGCATGTGGTCCACCTGCGCGCTCATGCCAACCTTCACCCACGATGTCGTTATCGTGCACCAGAACACAACCAACGCTTGGGTTGGGGTGGGTCGTGCATACGCCGCGTTCTGCGAGCTGTAATGCACGGATCATGTACTGATGGTCGCTCAGCATGAACACACTTCCGGTGGTTTACGATGAATCAGCTCTTGTCGCCGCTGCGCAACAAAGACAACTGTTGGCGTTTGGCTTCAGGTGAGGGTTCGCGTTCCAGGTCTTCGATGGTTTCACGAAACGCCTGTACATCCTCAAAATCCCTGTACACCGAGGCGAACCGGACATAAGCAACGTGATCGAGATCATGCAGTTCGTCCATCACCCATTCGCCAAGCCGGCGCGAGGAGATTTCGCGTTCGCCTGCGGAATGCAGCTTGTGCTTTATCCGGCTAACAGAGATATCGACACGCTCGGTTGCAACTGAACGCTTTTCCAGTGCACGCGTCATGCCGGTACGGAGTTTTTCCTCGTCGAAATGTTCCCGGGAGTCATTCGATTTAACAATGCGTGGCATCTGCAACTCGGCCACTTCGTATGTCGTAAATCGCTCCTTGCAGGTCAGGCATTCGCGTCTGCGCCTGACCTGATTACCCTCACTGGTCAAACGTGAATCATTAACCTTGGTGTCGGTAGCACCACAGAAAGGACAGCGCATAATCTGAAAAGATGGCCAGAACGTCAGTCGCTGAAGGTAGGTAACGCCGGCGCCTGCATGGTTTCGTCCATCTCGCTTTCTTCCCCGTAAACCGGGAAACACTGGCAAACAACCTCCACTTTTTCGGCGGTGCGGCCGATGACGGATGAGTCGTCTTTGTTGTCCAGGATGTCGCACATCCAGTTGGCCAGTTCACGAGCCTCAGGTTCTGCAAATCCGCGTGTCGTGATGGCGGGTGTGCCGATGCGGATACCGCTGGTGACAAACGGCGATTCCGGATCATTCGGCACAGCATTCTTGTTCACCGTGATGTTCGTATTGCCCAATGCATGCTCGGCATCCTTGCCGGTCATGCCCTTATCGATCAGGCTGACCAGGAACAGGTGGTTATCGGTACCATTGGACACCACATGGTAACCACGCTCCATGAAAATGCGCGCCATCACCCGGGCATTCATCAC
>BTQO01000085.1:0-6415 GCA_036985915.1 Gammaproteobacteria bacterium
GCTCACGTAATCACATTCATCTTCGGCTTTATGCTGCTGGCGGGTCTACTGGGCCCCTGGTCCTTGGCAGTCGCGGATATCGCTGCGCAATTGGAGCAAGCGGAACAGGCGCTTGGCGCTAAAGCCTTTGGTGACGCCCACGACCTGCTTTTACCTTTGGCACAAGACGGCAATCCCGATGCCATGATGGGACTGTACGAACTGTATGCCAATGGCTGGGGTGTCGAACAAAATGATGCCAAGGCCGTTGAGTGGACCACCAAGGCACGCAAGGTCTGGGAGGCAAGGGCCAAAAAAAATGATCCGCATGCCTACAAAGCACTCGGATTTTTGTTCTACAAGGGGCTCGGGGTTGCCAGGAACCGGGGGCGCGCGCGCGCCTATTTCGGCAAGGCCTACAAACTGGCCATTTCGCTTGGTATGGCCGGTGATGCCGATGCACAATACCTCATTGGCCTTTTTTACACCAGCGGCCGCTACCTGCAAAAGGACCCATTGAAAGGTGTGGCCTGGCTGGAAGCCGCCGGTAATAACGGGCATCGCAAGGCGATGCGGTTACTGGCCTTTATCTACGATTGCCAATGCCGTGGCATACCACGCGATGATAAGAAAGCCGAGTACTGGCGCACCAAGCTCAATGCCCCGTAACATACAGACTGTCAGTCACTTTTTTTGAACATACACACCCGTTAATCAGCCCAATGACAAACCGCCGCGCCGAAGTCAGCCGTACCACCAAAGAAACCAACATCACGGTCAGTATTGATCTGGATGGCAGCGGGCGTTCTGAACTTACAACCGGGCTACCGTTTTTTGAACACATGCTCGAACAGGTCGCGCGCCACGGCATGCTCGATGTGTCGATCGAGGCTAAAGGCGATCTTGAAATCGACGCGCATCACACCGTTGAAGATATCGGCATCGTCATCGGCCAGGCGCTTGCCAAGGCCGCCGGTGATAAAGCAGGCATTCGCCGTTATGGACATGCCTATGTGCCCCTGGACGAAGCACTATCACGCGTCGTGGTGGATTTTTCCGGAAGGCCGGGGCTTGAGTACCACGTCGGCTTCCCTCGTGCGCGTGTCGGTGACTTTGATGTGGAATTGTTCTTCGAATTTTTTCAAGGACTGGCCAATCACGCCCAGATCACGCTGCACATCGATAATGTACGTGGCGATAATGGCCATCACATAATAGAAACGGTCTTCAAGGCCTTCGGTCGTGCACTGCGCATGGCGCTTGAGCCGGATCCGCGCATGTCAGGTGTAATCCCGTCAACCAAGGGTAGCCTGTAACACTCGTCAAAGACTTAAAAGACCGTCTTAAACCGAAATCGACGTCAGCGTTACCATGGATACCATCGCAGTCATCGACTATGGAATGGGTAATCTACGTTCAGTGGCCAAGGCCCTGGAACATGTCGCACCCGATGTGCAGGTGCTCGTTACCAGCGAAGCTGGCCACATTGAATCTGCAGAAAAAGTTGTGTTCCCGGGTGTCGGCGCCATTCGTGATTGCGTGCATGAACTTGACCGGCTTGGTATACGCGATGTTCTGATCAAGGCTGCGGGCGAGAAACCCTTTCTCGGTATCTGTTTGGGTATGCAGGCACTCATGACGCATAGCGAAGAAAATAATGGCACCGAAGGGCTCGGGTTCATTGCCGGCGAAGTCCCGCGTTTTGCACAAAATCTGAGCGATGCCTCAGGTCAGCGCCTGAAAGTGCCACACATGGGATGGAACCGCGTTGCGCACACCCGGCCCCATCCGCTGTGGGATGGCATTGCGCCTGAAGAACGATTCTATTTCGTACACAGTTATTACGTACGGCCTGATGATCCCGATCTTGTTACCGGCAGTACCGATTATGGCGGGGCATTTGCCTCGGCGATCGGATACGAAAATCTCTTTGCCGTACAGTTCCACCCGGAAAAAAGCCAAAAGGCAGGTCTTGCCTTGCTGGCCAACTTTGCCGCCTGGGATGGGCGGGCATGAAACGATGATCCTGATACCGGCAATTGATCTAAAAGACGGCCAATGCGTGCGGCTGAGGCAAGGCCGCATGGAAGATGACACCGTGTTTTCGGAAGACCCGGTCGGCATTGCAGGCAAATGGGTGGAAAAGGGTGCCAAACGCCTGCATATCATTGATCTCAACGGGGCATTCGCTGGCAATCCGGTCAATAGCGAGATCATCCATACCATCGCCGATGCCTATCCTGATCTATCGATACAAGTCGGTGGTGGCATTCGTGATGAAGATACGATTGAAGCCTATCTGGATGCCGGTGTGAATTACGTCATCATCGGTACCAAGGCGGTCAAGGCGCCACACTTCGTCAACGACCTGTGTGCCGAATTCCCAGGCCATATCATCGTCGGCCTCGATGCCCGGGACGGCAAAGTGGCCATTGAGGGCTGGTCCAAGCTGTCCAACCACGACGTGATCGATATGGCCCGGCTTTTTGAACAAGACGGCGTGGAAGCCATTGTGTATACCGACATCAGTCGCGATGGCATGATGCAGGGCGTGAATGTCGAGGCAACCGCCCGACTTGCGCGTGCGATTTCGATTCCCGTTATCGCCTCCGGCGGTGTGTCGACCTATGACGATATACATGCCTTAAACGAAGTCGCTGGCGATGGCATTATCGGCGCCATTATCGGCCGCGCACTGTATGAAGGAGCGATCGATCTGGCCGAGGCCATCCAGTTGCTTGATAAATCCGATTAAGCACGCTAATCAGATTTAACCCCACACATCCCATGTCCCTGGCAAAACGCATCATCCCCTGTCTCGATGTCGATAACGGCCGCGTGGTCAAAGGCGTGCAATTTGTCAACATCCGCGATGCGGGTGACCCGGTAGAGGTATCCCGCCGCTATGATGAACAGGGTGCGGATGAGCTAACCTTCCTGGACATTACCGCCAGTTCCGACAATCGCGAGACGATCATGCATGTGGTCGAGCATGTGGCGGAACAGGTATTCATTCCATTAACGGTAGGCGGCGGTATACGCAACGTAGACGATATCCGGCGCATGCTCTGTGCGGGCGCCGACAAGGTCGGTATCAACACAGCGGCCGTCAAGCGGCCGGCGTTTGTCAGCGAGGCCGCGGAACGTTTTGGCTCGCAATGTATCGTGGTGTCAATCGATGCCAAACGGGTCAGCACGCCGGGGGAACCGGATCGTTGGGAGCTGTTTACCCATGGTGGACGTACATCAACAGGCATCGAAGCCGTCGGATGGGCGAAACGCATGGCCGAGTATGGTGCTGGCGAAATTCTGCTGACCAGCATGGACCGGGACGGCACCCGGGACGGCTTTGATATCGATCTGACCCGTACCATCTGCGACAGCGTGGATATTCCGGTTATCGCATCCGGTGGCGTGGGTACTCTGGATCACCTGGTGGAAGGTGTTGTACAAGGGGGCGCAGATGCCGTACTCGCTGCCAGTATTTTCCACTTTGGTGAGTACACCATCGGAGAAGCCAAGGCGCACATGGCGAAACACGGCATCGAAGTCAGGCAATAGGCCGTATAATCGTTGCATGGAAGACTGGCTCAACCAAGTACACTGGACCCGTGACGGGCTGGTAGCTGCCATTGCCCAGGACTTCGAATCGGGCAACGTGCTGATGATGGCCTGGATGAACCGGCAGGCCCTTGCTGAAACCGCGGCAACTGGCAAGGCCGTTTACTGGTCGCGCTCGCGCCAAAAGCTGTGGCGCAAAGGTGAGGAATCAGGCCATGAGCAATTGGTCCGGGAAATCCGCCTCGACTGCGATAACGACGTCGTATTGCTCAAAGTCAACCAAAAGGGGGGTATTGCCTGCCACACCGGCCGTGCGCACTGCTTCTATCAGCGCCTGGACAAAAACCGCTGGCAAGCCGTTGATCCCGTGCTCAAAGACCCGGCCGATATCTACCCGTCATGAGCGACGATATCCTAAAACAACTGGCCGAGGTCATCGAGGCACGCAAGCAGGCGGACCCGGCCTCATCGTACGTGGCCCAGCTGTACGACAAGGGATTGGACGCGATTTTGCAGAAAGTGAGCGAGGAGGCCACCGAAACCGTACTGGCGGCGAAAAACGGCGATCACGAACAAATGGTGCACGAGACGGCCGATCTGTGGTTTCATACACTGGTCATGCTGGCGGAAGCTGGCTTGGGGCCTGAAGCGGTGCTGGCTGAATTGGCCAAACGAATGGGTATCTCCGGGCTTGAGGAAAAGGCCTCACGAACACCATCGTAACTAACCCGGGCGTGCGGGCCCCTGGCTCACCACTCGCGCATTGTGACCCCCAATACTGATCGGCCGACACCGGCCGGTAGCGTATTTTAAAGATAACGGAGGAACATCATGGGATTTGGCGGTATTGGCATACCCTCATTGCTTTTAATCTTGGCGATCGTGATCCTGATATTCGGCACGAAAAAGCTCAGAAACATGGGCGGCGATCTGGGTGGCGCAATCAAGAGCTTTCGCACTTCCATGAAAGAAGGCGAGAAAACGGAAGAAAAATCCAAAGAACATGTTGAGCACAAGAACAAAGACGATGTCATCGAAGGTGAGGTCGTCGACAAGGAACAGGACAAGACCTGAGCAACACTGCTACCGGTTGCATCGTGATTAACCATGTTCGATATTGGCTTTTGGGAACTCCTTCTAATTCTGATCGTGGCCCTGCTGGTCGTTGGGCCACAGCGCCTGCCCGGACTGGCACGCACGGCCGGTTTATGGGTGGGTAAGGCGCGCCATTACCTTGTCTCAGTCAAGGCAGATATTGACAAAGAGCTGGCAGCCGACGAGTTGAAAAAGATACTCGAGGGACAAAACAAGATCCGGGATGAATTCGAGGAAATCATCAGCGAAACCAAACAAATCGGCAACGACGTCCAGTCTGAATATATGATTAAGTCGCAGGACCTGGATCAGGACAAACCCGGCACCGATACGATAGAAAAACCAACGCATGACGGCGGACAATAACTCACTCCCCGCCGAGGAAGAACAAGGTTTCATTGCTCACCTGATTGAGCTGCGCGATCGCCTGTTACGCGTCGTGCTCGTGGTCCTGCTCGTTTTCCTGGTGCTGTTTCCGGTCGCCAACACGCTATATTCGTTTCTCGCAGCCCCCTTGTTAGAACACCTGCCGCAAGGTAGCAGCATGATCGCGGTCGATGTGATTACGCCGTTTTTGACCCCGATGAAACTGGCGCTTGTCTCGGCCATCTTTATCGCCATGCCATACGTGCTCTATCAGGCCTGGCTGTTCGTGGCACCGGGACTGTACCGTCGTGAAAAAAGACTCGCCATGCCGTTACTCGCCTCCAGCGTGGTGCTGTTTTACGTCGGCATTGCGTTTGCCTATTTCGTGGTCTTCCCGCTGGTATTCAGTTTCCTGATCGGTGTGGCGCCTGAAGGCGTCGCGGTGATGACGGACATCAGTCGCTACCTGGATTTTGTATTGACCCTGTTTTTTGCCTTTGGTCTGGCCTTTGAAGTCCCGATTGCAACCATCATCCTGGTGGTGCTCGGTATTACCACACCCGATGCACTGAGCGCCAAACGGCCCTATGTCATCGTCGGCGCCTTTGTCGTTGGCATGCTGCTAACGCCTCCGGACATCATCTCGCAAATACTATTGGCGCTGCCAATGTGGTTATTATTTGAAATCGGTATTTATTTTTCCAGAATAATCGTTAGATCCAGGCCAGCAGTCGAGGAAGAGGCGCCGGTTAGTAAAGATGTGGAAGCAGCACCCGACATGGACCAATCGACGACAGATGAGGCCGATGATGACTGGCAACCTCCGACGGAAGCCCAAATGGACGCCGAACTCGATGAGTTGGAACTGGAAGATGATGAACCCGGGGAATTAAAGGAGGGGGATGACGGTCATAAGACCTGATGAAAACCATAACCCGGATCCTGCTTGCGATACTACTCAATGGCCTGAATCTTTCGGCCTACGCACTTGAAAACCAGCTCAGGAGCCACCCATCGCCCTATCTCGCCATGCATGGCAACGACCCGGTTCATTGGCAAAATTGGGGCAAGCAAGCTATCGAGGCGGCAAAAAACAATAATAAATTGCTATTTGTTTCCAGCGGGTATTTTGCCTGCCACTGGTGTCACGTCATGCAACGTGAAAGCTACCAGAATCCCAACATTGCCAAACAACTAAACCAACTCGCGGTACCGGTAAAGGTCGACCGTGAACTGCAACCAGCCCTGGATGCCAGGTTGATCTATTTTACTGAGCACACGACAGGCGTATCAGGCTGGCAACGATTTTATCATGACGGCGGATGGCGGCTCAGCGAAGATGCATTTATCCCGGTTATGACACCTAAGAGCATTATCAGCGATGGCCCGATCCCGTCTGCATCAGCGCTGATAC
>BTQO01000086.1:0-6325 GCA_036985915.1 Gammaproteobacteria bacterium
AAAGAATCGTGAAGGAAATCGAACAAAAGCGACAATGAATATAACAAATCACTCAACCTGACTGGCGCAAATAATGCGCCGTCAAGTTAGTTCAATCGTTGTTTGGCCGAAATGGGTCGAAAACGGTTAGTCAGCGATGAGTCAATGTCCGTTTTGCACCGACTGCCATCGATCTTTGGATCTTTGTAATAAGTGTATCCAAGCAGCAATAAACACTTCGGCCTGCAACCCTTCAATACATCAAAGACACCATGCCGTCTGCCAGCTTGGGTTCAAACCAGGTGGACTTGGGCGGCATTACCTCGCCGGAATCGGCGACCCGCATGAGCTGATCCATTTGCGTTGGAAATAACGAAAACGCAACGGCCATCCCGCCACTATCGACACGGCGTTCCAGTTCTTGAAGTCCCCTGATACCGCCAACAAAATCAATGCGTGAATCACGGCGTAAATCCTTTACACCCAGCACCGGTGCTAACACGGTATCTGACAACAGGCTGACATCAAGACTCGCCACCGGATCGTCGGCAGGTATACGTTCCGGGTAAATTGTCAGCCGATACCAGTGACCGGGTAAATACATACCAAATTCCCCGCTCCTTGAAGGGCACACGGCGGTCTTGCTGTCAACCACATCAAAATCCGTTGAGATACGCGCGACCAATACCTGTTCCGTTAAGCCGTTCAGATCGCACACGACCCGGTTGTAATCGAGTATCTGCATCTGGTGATGCGGGAACAGCACGGACAAAAAATATTGCGCGGCTTCATCGCCTCGTGTTTTTGCCACACGGGCAGCGGCCGCAGAACGGTGGTGACCGTCTGCCACATAGAGCGCGGGCAGAACCTCAAATTCATCGATAAAGAACTGAATATCCGCATCGCGCGCAACAACCCACAATTCATGCCGCACACCATCATCGGCGGTGACATCCACATCACCGGGCAGATCAGTGAACTTTGCCAGCTTTGCATCGATTGCCGGCGCATTGGGGTAGCTTAGAAAAACCGGGCCAGTTTGCGCAGCCAATGCCTCGATCTGGCGTACACGGTCATCTTCCTTTTGCGGTCGTGTGAACTCGTGTTTGCGAATGCGGTTTGCGTTGTATGCTGCAACCGAAACACCGGCAACGAGGCCGGTTTGGCGATGTTCATCCATGGTTAATCGGTAGACATAAAACCACGGCGCCGCATCCTGCTGCAATACACCCTGCTCAATCATGCGACGAAAATTCCCGGCGCCTTTTTGATAGACCGCCGGATCATAGGGATCGATATCCGGCTCCAGATCGATCTCGGGCTTGGAGACATGCAGAAAACTCAAGGGCCTGCCGGTTGCGCGTTCCCGTGCCTCCTCGGTGTTAAGCACATCGTACGGTGGTGCAATAACATCGGCTACATGTTCCGGTACGGGTCTTAGCCCGGCAAAAGGTTGAATCAACGGCATGGTTTTATCCCTGTTAATAAACGCTGGCTATTGTACCGGTCTGAACCGCGAATCGCCTTACTGGTCATAATGGACATGCGTGGGCCTATAATGTACCGCATCCACTAGCCACGACCCTCGGACCTGAACATCGAAAATACCATGGATACCCCGGATTTGGTGCGCGCTGCTGCATTGCATTACAGCTTCCTGCCAAAACACTACAACAATGACCACATCGATGTGGCGATTGAGGTCAAACCCTACAAACTCCTGGGGGGCGATTATTGCAGCATATTCCCGATCGATGACCACCGCCTGGTATTGTGCCTGTGCGATGTCATGGGTCATGACGTCGCAGCCTCTTTACTCGCGGCACGTATTAACACCTTTGTTCTGACGCAGGCGATCGCCAAGCAATGCCCCTGCCACCTTATAGAATCCCTGAACAGCCATCTTTGCCAACGCATTGAGCAAAGTGGAATGACGACCACCTTTTTCTCAGTCTTCATCGATGCCGAAACCGAAACCAAAACCTACGCAGGCGCCGGACACCCACCCGTTATCCACATTCCACATAACAACCGGGACATCCAGTTGCTGGAATCAGTGACAACAATCGTTGGCTTCGATGACCCCATGCCAATCGGCTGCGATGTTGCATCACGCACCTATCAGCCTGGCGACAAGCTGGTGCTCTATACGGACGGCTTGATCGAACAGCAGGCGCAAAACGGCAAGTGGCTTCAGATTAACGGACTGATCGATATTGTGGGTCATTACCAGCATTTGGACAGCAAACCGTTTAACAACCACATTGATCAGGCAATCACAGAGAAAGGCTACCAGCCGCGCGACGATATCCTCGTCATGACGGCGACATTAAAATAACAAAACCTGCGGTCTTGCAACCCTATTCAGTTTCATCAACCAGTAGTTGATCGACTTTCTGGTAACCGCGCGGCAGTTTTCGTCCGCGGCGGCCACGTTCGCCCGCATGTTCGTCTACTTCCCGGGCTTTCATGTTTTTGTACTTGGCACCGGCATGAATCGTTAACGTTTCGCCGTCCTGTATCAACACCATCGCGATGACTTTCTCCTCGCCTGACTTCATTTTGGCAGAAGGAATGCCAATGATCTTGATGCCTTTGCCTCGCGACATCCGGGGTAACCCGGAAAGTCCGGTGACGAGCATATAACCCTCGCTGGTCACGGCAACGATCCAGTCTTGCTTGATATCGCGCACGCTTACAGGTGGTAAGACGCTTGCGCCCTTGGGAACCAAGAGCACGGTCTTGCCCGATTTGTTGCGTGAAACCATGTCTCCGAGTTTGCAGATAAACCCGTAGCCGTAGCTGGTGGCCAGCAAGTACAGATCGTCCGGTGCGCCCAACATCACACCTGCAAATCCTGCGCCCGCCGGCGGCGTCACACGCCCGGTTAGTGGTTCGCCCAGGCTTCTGGCTGAAGGCAGCGTGTGTGCCGCAATCGCATAGGTACGTCCCGTGGAATCGATGAACACCGCCTGCTGGTTACTGCGCCCCTTTGCTGCATGCAGGTATTCATCACTCGCCTTATACGACAGGGTTTCAGAGTTGATCTCGTGGCCCTTGGCGGCGCGAACCCAACCCATCTTTGAAAGCACCACCGTAACGGATTCAGCCGGGGTCAGCTGACTTTCATCCATCGCTTGTGCGGCTGAACGTTCAACCAACGGGGACCGCCGGTCATCACCATACGTTTCGGCATCCTGCATCAACTCTTCGCGAATCATTTTTTTCAAACGTGCAGACGATTTAAGTACCTTTTCCAGTGTTTCACGTTCTTTGGAAAGTTCTTTTTGTTCAGCGCTTATCTTCGTCTCCTCAAGCTTTGCCAAATACTTCAGTTTCAAATCCAACACGGCATCGGCCTGAAATTCGGTGAGCTTGAATCGCTTCATCAAGGCCGCTTTGGGACCATCCTTGGTGCGGATAATGTGAATCACTTCATCGATATTCAGATACGCAACCAGCAGGCCTTCCAGTATGTGCAATCGTTTTGACACCTTGTCGAGACGCCACTGCAACTTGCGCTTGATGGTTTGCATGCGAAACAAAAGCCACTCGGCCAGAATTTCATGCAAGTTCTTGACCCGTGGACGCCCGTCCAGCCCGATGATATTGAGGTTGACCCGGTAACTGCGCTCAAGATCCGTGGTGGCAAACAAATGTTCCATCAAGGTATCGGCATTGACGCGATTCGAGCGCGGTGTGATCACAAGACGCGTAGGATGTTCATGGTCTGACTCATCGCGCAGGTCATCAACCATGGGCAATTTTCTCGCCTGCATCTGCTGGGCGATCTGTTCGAGTATCTTGGCGCCCGACACCTGATGCGGCAGGGCCGTTACGATAATATCTTCGCCTTCGCGCTCATAACGCGCGCGCATTCGCACCGAACCATGGCCTGTTTTATAGGTTTGAAGCAACTCATCGCGCGGCGTAATAATCTCGGCTTCTGTCGGAAAATCGGGGCCTTGAATGTGTTCGCATAAGCCCTCGATGGTGATTGTTTTATCTTCGAGCAGTCGTATGCAGGCCGATGCAACCTCCTTGAGATTGTGCGGCGGGATATCGGTTGCCATGCCCACCGCAATACCGGTTGCGCCATTGAGCAGTATGTTTGGCAATCGTGCCGGCAGGACTTTTGGTTCGGTCAGCGTGCCATCGAAGTTTGCTTCCCAATCCACGGTGCCCTGCCCAAGTTCCGCCAGCAATGTCTCTGCGTACCTTGCAAGCTTGGCTTCTGTATATCGCATGGCGGCAAACGATTTCGGGTCATCCGTTGACCCCCAGTTACCATGCCCATCCACCAGCGGGTAACGATATGAAAACGGCTGCGACAAAAGCACCATGGCCTCATAACAGGCCGAATCGCCATGCGGGTGGAATTTACCAAGCACATCACCAATGGTACGGGCCGATTTTTTTGGCTTTGATGCGGCAGACAGTCCCAATTCACTCATCGCATACACAATGCGCCGCTGCACCGGTTTTAGGCCATCGCCAATATGCGGCAAGGCGCGATCGAGAATGACGTACATGGAATAATCCAGATACGCCTTCTCCGTATAGGTCTTCAGCGGTAGATCTTCTACGCCCTCGAAATCCAGTTGCAACGTTTCGCTCATGTGCTTTAGTCCGTTCTATGGGTAATCTCGATGAGATGATAGCCAAATTGCGTTTGAACCGGCCCGTAAACAGTGCCGATCTCGCCTGAAAACACAACCTCGTCGAACTCCTTGACCATCATGCCCGGTCCGAATTCCCCCAAGTCACCACCCTTTTTTCCGGACGGGCACTTGGAATGCGCCTTGGCGATATCTGCAAAATCAGAGCCTGCGTCAATTTGTTCCTTGAGTGTTTCGCATTCTTCACTGGTATCGACCAGGATGTGTCGTGCACTTGCTTTAGCCATCGATGGATTCTCCTTCTATGTCATGTCACGTAAATCGATTTATTGGATCTATTGAATTAAACAGTCAGGTATCTGCAAGATGCCCCTTTGTTTCAAGCCATTCCTTGCGATGTGCTGCACGCTTTCTTGCTAACAGCATATCAACCAGGCTGTGTGTGCCGTCTCCATCCTTGATGGTTAACCTGGCCAGTCTGCGCGTTTCAGGTGCCATCGTGGTATCACGCAACTGCAAGGGGTTCATTTCACCCAACCCCTTAAAACGGGTTACAGTCACCTTGCCTTTCTTTTTTTCCGCACTGATACGATCAAGTATGCCCTGACGTTCTGCGTCATCCAGTGCGTAATACACATCCTTTGCAACATCGATACGATACAAAGGCGGCATGGCCACATATACGCGGCCGTTTTGAACCAGGGCCGGAAAATGGCGCAGGAACAATGCGCACAACAGGGTCGCAATATGTGCGCCATCGGAATCGGCGTCTGCAAGAATGCAAATTTTGCCGTATCGCAAACCGTTGAGGTTTTCCGAGCCCGGCTCAACACCAATGGCCACCGCAATATCATGCACTTCCTGGGAAGCCAGTACCTCAGAGGGGTCCACCTCCCAGGTATTCAGGATCTTGCCACGTAACGGCAGGATTGCCTGGAACTCACGGTCGCGCGCCTGTTTTGCCGAGCCACCGGCCGATTCACCCTCGACCAGAAACAGTTCGGTTCTGTCCAGATCCTGTGAAGCGCAATCGGCCAATTTGCCGGGTAAGGCCGGGCCACTGGTAATCTTTTTGCGCACCACCTTCTTGCTGGCGCGCAGACGGCGCATGGCATTCTGAATCGCGTGTTGCGCCAGTTGATCGCCAATCTGAGCATGCTGATTGAGCCACAGGCTAAAGGCGTCTTTTACAACACCCGATACAAACGCTGCTGATTCCCTGGAACCGAGTCGCTCCTTTGTTTGCCCTGCAAACTGGGGGTCATGCATTTTCAAAGACAGCACGTAGGACACCCGTTCCCAAACATCATCGGGTGCAAGCTTTACACCCCGTGGTAATAAATTTCTAAATTCGCAAAACTCGCGAATGGCTTCCGTTAAGCCGCTGCGAAATCCGTTAACGTGCACGCCGCCCTGCGTTGTGGGTATCAGGTTAACGTAACTTTCCGTTACCTGTTCGCCACCTTCGGGCAACCAGATAACTGCCCAGTCAACCTCCTCGTTCTCCGCCTTCATAGTGCCGGTAAATGGCTCGTCGGGTAACAATGCAAACCCCTTCACGGCTTCACTCAGGTAGGCATTCAGTCCATCTTCGTAGCACCAGGATTCCTTTTCTTTTTTTGCTTCGTCCTTGAATGTCACCTTGAGCCCGGGACACAACACCGCCTTGGCGCGAAGCAAATATTTCAACCTGGGTACAGAAAATTTAACTGAATCAAAATACCTGG
>BTQO01000087.1:0-6272 GCA_036985915.1 Gammaproteobacteria bacterium
CCGGCTTGAGTGCTGAGCAGCGCGAAGCCGTAGAAAAGGCCGCGAGTGATATTGCAATTGTGATGGCACCGAATATGAGTGTTGGCGTTAATCTCTGCCTGAAATTATTGGAGATTACAGCCGCTGTACTGGGCGATGAGGTCGATGTGGAGATTATAGAAGCGCACCATCGCCACAAGATCGACGCACCCTCCGGTACTGCGCTCGCGATGGGCGAAGTGGTGGCCAGGACATTGGGCCGGGATCTTTCCGAATGTGCGGTATATGGGCGACAGGGCAGAACCGGTGAGCGTGACCGTAAAACGATTGGTTTTGAGACCATTCGTGCGGGCGATATCGTGGGGGATCACACCGCCCTGTTTGCCGGTACGGGTGAGCGTATTGAGATTTCACACCGTGCATCGAGTCGACAAACATTCGCGCGTGGCGCCATGCGGGCAGCCCAGTGGATCATGTATCAGGATTGTGGCCTGTTTGATATGCTTGATGTGCTTGATCTCAGCTGACCGCTTGTCTGCGCATTACGGTAACCGTTAAACTAATACTTCAAGTCGCGGGCATTGTGCCTTGCTGCAAGAACACTGCGGGATGAGTCAGGCGGCTCGTCCCGTTTTTATATCCCCACTTGGCCCCGGAGTTGCACTTGAATACGCCTGCCCTGCTGGTTCTGGAGGACGGTAGCCTCTTTGAAGGGGTCTCAATCGGTATTAAAGCCGTTGCAGTTGGTGAGGTGGTATTCAACACGGCCATGACCGGTTACCAGGAAATCCTGACCGATCCGTCCTATGCGCAGCAGATTGTCACCCTGACGTATCCGCACATCGGCAATACCGGCACGAACCCACAGGATTCAGAATCCATCAAGGCGCATGCAGCAGGGCTTGTAATCCGGGATTTACCGCTTTTGGCCAGTAGTTGGCGTAATGAGTCCTCACTGGATGATTACTTTAAGTCTTCCAAAATCGTGGCGATTGCCGGTATCGATACACGCCGCCTGACACGGTTGTTGCGTGATAAGGGCGCTCAGAATGGCTGTTTAATGGCCGGTGATAATCTGGATAAGGACGACGCACTTGCCAGGGCGCGTGATTTTGCCGGCTTAAAAGGGATGGATCTTGCCAGCGGTGTGACCACGGATACGTCCTATGACTGGGATGAGGGGTTGTGGGATCTTCACAACAACAGTTATACGCAGCCATTGAACGATGCCGGCGAACCGTTGCACGTGGTGGCTTACGATTTCGGGATCAAACGCAACATCTTGCGCATGCTGGCAGCATGCGGTTGCCGTATGACGGTGGTGCCGGCACGAACCCCCGCCGGCGATGTGCTGGCCATGCAGCCTGATGGCGTATTTCTTTCCAATGGTCCGGGTGACCCGGAACCCTGTGACTATGCAATCGATGCCATTCGGCAACTGTTGAGTAAGGACATTCCGATATTTGGCATTTGCTTAGGCCACCAGTTATTGGCTTTGGCTTCGGGTGCGCGAACGGTGAAGATGAAGTTTGGTCATCATGGCGCGAATCATCCTGTGCAAGAGTTAGCGGGTGGACGTGTGCTGATTACCAGTCAGAACCATGGCTTTGCCGTTGATGAAGCAAGTCTTCCTGAACACGTCCGGGCAACCCACCGCTCCCTGTTCGACGGCAGCCTGCAGGGGATTGAATTGAACAACGCGCCGGCGTTTGGTTTTCAAGGTCACCCGGAAGCAAGTCCCGGACCGCATGATGTCAGCGAACTGTTTGACCGCTTCGTAGCGCTAATGAGGGCGCGGACATGAACCCAGCAATAGGTACACCCAGCTTGCGTCCTGGAAGGCCAGCCGGGCACACGGACGGACTCCATGCCAAAACGCACTGAGCTTAAAAGCATCCTGATTGTGGGCGCCGGCCCGATCGTGATAGGCCAGGCCTGCGAGTTCGATTACTCAGGCGTACAGGCTTGCAGGGCGCTGCGCGATGAAGGCTGCAAGGTGATCCTGGTGAATTCGAATCCGGCCACCATCATGACCGACCCGGAAACTGCGGACGTGATTTATATCGAACCCGTCGAATGGAAAACGCTGGCACAGGTCATCGAGCGTGAACGACCCGATGCCCTGTTACCGACCATGGGTGGCCAGACGGCACTGAACTGCGCGCTGGATCTGGTGCGGGAAGGGGTGCTCGAGCGCTATGGCGTGGAATTGATCGGTGCCAGTCGTGAGGCAATCGATACCGCCGAGGATCGTGACAAGTTTCGCAAGGCGATGGCCGAGATCGGTCTGGCAACGCCACGTGCCGCCATTGCACACAGTCTGGAAGAAGCGCAACAGCTGCAGGCACAGATCGGATTTCCCACAATCATCCGGCCATCGTTCACCCTTGGCGGTAGCGGCGGTGGTATTGCCTATAACCGCGATGAGTTCGAGGCGATCTGCCAGCATGGCCTGGACCTGTCGCCCACAACCGAGGTGTTGATTGAAGAGTCCGTGCTTGGCTGGAAGGAATTCGAGATGGAAGTGGTGCGGGACAAAAACGACAACTGCATCATTATCTGTTCAATCGAAAATTTCGATGCGATGGGTGTGCATACCGGTGATTCGATTACGGTCGCACCGGCGCAAACACTGACCGATAAGGAATACCAAATCCTTCGCAATGCATCGATTGCAGTGCTACGCAAGATCGGTGTTGAGACCGGTGGTTCGAATGTGCAGTTCGCAATCAACCCGGATGATGGCCAGCTCGTTATTATCGAGATGAATCCGCGTGTTTCACGTTCATCGGCACTGGCGTCCAAGGCAACCGGATTTCCGATTGCAAAAGTCGCAGCCAAACTTGCGATTGGTTACACGCTGGATGAGCTGAAAAATGAAATCACCGGCGGCGCTACACCTGCATCGTTTGAACCTACCATTGACTACGTGGTGACAAAGATACCCCGTTTTACGTTTGAAAAATTCCCCAAAGCAGACAGCCGTCTGACCACGCAGATGAAATCGGTTGGTGAAGTGATGGCAATTGGCCGAACGTTTCAGGAGTCACTGCAAAAGGCGTTGCGTGGCCTGGAAACCAATATTCATGGATTGGATCCGCGTCTGACAATTAACAATGATGGTGACAAAAAACGCATGCTGGCGGAGTTGCGCGAACCAACAGCTGAGCGAATTCTGTATTTGGCCGATGCCTTTCGGGCCGGTTTTTCTCTGGCTGAAATTGCCGACCTGAGCAGGATCGATCCATGGTTTTTGGTGCAGATCGAGGATCTCGTCAAGGAAGAGTCGAGGATCATTACCCAAAAGCGGCAAGGTCTTGATGCTGTGCGCTTGCGCGAACTCAAGCGCAAGGGCTTTTCCGATATCCGGCTGGCCGGGTTATTGGGTGAATCAGAAGCATCCATTCGTGAGTTGCGTCATGAATTAGGTATTCGGCCCGTGTATAAACGCGTTGATTCCTGTGCTGCCGAATTCGCGGCGACAACCGCTTATCTTTATTCGACCTATGAAGAAGAGTGCGAGGCGCAACCGACTGCACGTGACAAGATCATGGTGCTGGGTGGCGGACCGAATCGTATCGGTCAGGGTATTGAGTTCGATTATTGCTGTGTGCACGCTGCAATGGCCTGTCGCGATGATGGTTATGAAACCATCATGGTGAACTGCAACCCGGAAACGGTTTCGACCGATTACGATACTTCAGACCGGTTGTATTTTGAGCCACTAACACTTGAGGATGTGCTCGAGATTATTCATGTCGAGCAGCCCAAAGGGGTGATCGTTCAATTTGGCGGTCAAACGCCATTGAAGCTGGCACGCGCACTCAAAGCTGCCGGTGCACCCATTATTGGGACGACACCGGATTCAATTGATCTTGCGGAAGACCGCGAGCGTTTTCAGGGAATGTTACAGGACGCGGGCTTGAAACAGCCTGCCAACAGAACTGTACGGAGTGCCGAAGAAGCAGCATTGCTGGCCGATGCAGTGGGTTTTCCATTGGTTGTAAGACCCTCTTATGTGCTTGGCGGGCGAGCCATGGAAATTGTGTATAACCATGAAGACCTGTCCAGGTATATGCATGATGCTGTACAGGTTTCGAACGATTCACCCGTGCTATTGGACAGATTTTTAGAAGACGCCATCGAGGTTGATGTCGATGCACTCAGTGACGGTGAGACAGTCATGATTGGCGGTATTATGGAGCATATCGAACAGGCCGGTATTCATTCGGGTGACTCCGCATGTTCGTTGCCGCCTTATTCGTTATCGGATGCGCTGCAACACAGAATAGCCGGGCAGGTTGAAATCATGGCCAGGGCGCTGAATGTCTGCGGGCTGATGAATGTGCAGTTTGCGGTCAAGGATGAGGACATTTACGTGCTTGAGGTCAACCCACGCGCATCGCGCACCGTTCCGTTTGTTTCCAAGGCAACGGGTGTACCATTGGCCAAGGTTGCCGCACGCTGCATGACCGGAATAAGCCTGGCGGATCAAGCCATCCGTACACCCGATATCAAGGGTTTTGTTGCAGTTAAGGAATCGGTATTCCCGTTTATTAAATTCCCGGATGTTGATCCCTTGCTGGGCCCGGAAATGAAGTCGACCGGGGAAGTCATGGGTGTGGGTGTGAATTTCGGTATGGCATTCGCGAAGAGCCAGCTGGCAGCCGGGAACCAGTTACCGGCCGGTGGCCGGGCACTGCTGAGTGTGCGTGATCTGGACAAGCCGGCACTGATTCCATTGGCGCAGGAGCTTTCGAAGATAGGATTTGAGATCATTGCCACCCGTGGTACGGCCAGGGCGCTTGAAGCTGCAGGGGTGCACTGCCAGGCAGTCAACAAGGTCAAAGAGGGTCGCCCACACATCGTGGATATGATAAAAAATGACCAGATCAGTTTTATCGTGAATACCACCGATGGCAAGCAGGCGATTGCAGACTCTTATACGATCAGGCGTGAGGCATTACAGCACAAGGTCAGTTATACGACGACATTGGCGGGTGCCAGGGCAACCTGCCAGGCGCTTGCCTATCTGGATGACCCAACAGTGACCCGATTGAAAGACATACACGAGGGCCGTGACGCATGAGCAAAGTGCCATTGACAGCTAAAGGTGCTGAAAAGCTGCGCGCAGAGCTGACACGATTGAAAACCAAAGAGCGGCCACGCATTGTTGCTGCGATTGCAGAAGCGCGTGCGCATGGAGATTTAAAGGAAAATGCCGAATACCATGCGGCACGGGAACAGCAGAGTTTCACAGAAGGCCGCATCAAGGTAATCGAAAGCAATTTGTCACATGCGCAGATTATTGATGTCACCAAGGTTCATGCCGACGGCAAGGTTGTGTTTGGCGCAACCGTTGATCTGATTGATGAGGATAGTGCTGACGAGGTGACGTATCAGATCGTTGGTGAAGATGAGGCAGATATCAAGGCCAACCTTATTTCAATCAATTCACCCATTGCGCGCGCATTAATTGGAAAATGCGAAGGTGATGTTGCAGATGTAAATACGCCCGGTGGCACCAAACATTTCGAGGTTGTTGAAGTTCGTTATATTTGATCTGCGCGTCTTAATGTAAGGTGGCAACTGAGCGTGCAAAAACCACGCACCAATCACCAGCCTTTGTTGGCATTTCTCATTTTTGCATTGTTCATCGTAGTGACTGGATCTACTCGCCATGGCCAAACGACACCACAGTAAACCGAATTGGCTGGCGGAACATTTCACTGACGAGTATGTCAAAAAGGCACACCTGACAGGTACTCGCTCACGCGCGGGCTTCAAGCTGGAACAGATTCAATGCCGCGACCGGTTGTTGAAACCAGGCATGACCGTCATTGATCTGGGTGCGGCCCCCGGTGCCTGGTCAGCCTATGTTCGTGACAAGATTGGTCATCAGGGCAAGGTCATTGCCGTGGATATCCTGCCGATGGATCAGCTTGCAGGGGTTGAGTGTATCCAGGGTGATTTTCGCGATGCCGCAACCTATGCAGCACTTAAGGTCGCATTGTTAGGAGAGGCCGCAGACCTTGTGTTATCTGATATGGCCCCCAATATGAGTGGTATACCTGCGATCGATCAGCCGGGGATTTATGTGCTTGCAGAATGTGCGCTGGATGCAGCCTGTGAATTACTCAGACCGGGTGGGCATTTCCTGGTCAAGGTATTTCAGGGCGCAGGGTTTGAAGACTTCCTTATGTTGATGCGAAGTCATTTTAAGCAAGTGGCGACGCGCAAACCGAAGGCCTCCAGAGCGCGTAGCAAAGAGGTATACCTGCTTGGGTCAAGGT
>BTQO01000088.1:0-6272 GCA_036985915.1 Gammaproteobacteria bacterium
CAGACGAGCCTTATCGCATGTTTACTTCACGGGCGGAATACCGTCTCAATTTACGCGAGGACAATGCCGACCTCAGGCTTACCCCCAAGGGCAGGGCCCTGGGTTTGGTTGGCGCTCGCCGTTGGTCAATGTTCAAGGACCGGTGTGCCGGGATCGAATCTGAACGTGCACGCCTTACGGCACTGAAAGTAAAACCAGGCAGTCCACAAGCCAAGCACCTTGAACATGCATCCGGCCGTACGATAGCGCGGGACACAAGCGCAATGGATCTTCTGGCCTGGCCCGGGATTAGCTACCAGGTGTTGATAAAGGCAGAGGGTCTAGGCCCCGGTGTCGAGCGGGACGATATCGCTTTACAGCTCGAGGTACAGGCACGTTATCGCGGTTACATCGAACGACAAAAACAGGAAATCGCGCAGGCTGACGTGCACGATGCCATTAAGATGCCCGCCATCCTGGATTATGCAGCCATCAAGGGGTTGTCGAATGAGGTCCGGGAAAAGTTGACTCGCATCAAACCCGGCACCCTGGCCCAGGCCGGTCGAATTCCGGGCATCACCCCGGCGGCGTTGTCCCTGTTACGTGTTTACTTAAAGAAGCTGCGCCGAACATTACCCAAGTCTGCCTAAGCGATCATGAATGCGCTTGCAGCGCTACTGGACCAGGGGCTGGCTGAACTCGATATTGAGCTTTCGGCAGCAGCCAGACGGTTGATGTTGCGCTACCTCGAACTGCTCGAACAGTGGAATAATATCTTCAACCTGACAGCCGTGCGTACACCTAAAGCAATGCTTAAGCTGCATCTGCTCGACAGCCTTACCCTGCTGCCGTATCTGAAGGCCAAACACCCGGTCGACATTGGAACCGGGGCTGGTCTACCGGGATTGATTCTGGCGATTGCGCGATCCGATCAGCAGTGGACCCTGCTCGATAAGGCTGCCAAGAAAACACGATTTTGTACCCAGGCCATTGCAGAATTAGGCATTCGCAACGCACAGGTTGTACACTGCCGCGCGGAGGATTACCGGCCTAAACCTCGCCATGATGCGGCCGTCACCCGCGCACTCATGGACCTGGCCAGTCAGTCAGCGCTGGCAGCAACGCTCTGCGAGCCTGGTGCCAGACTGTATGCCATGAAGGGCCGCTATCCAAAGACTGAACTTGAGAGCATGGAACAACGATTTAATACAGACATAGTGTCTTTGCACGTGCCCGGATTATCGGCGCAACGGCATCTTGTCATGATTGATTTGGGCCAGCCCGGGAACCAACAACACGATTAAAACCTATGGCAAGAATTATTGCGGTTGCCAATCAGAAAGGCGGTGTCGGCAAGACCACCACCAGCGTTAACCTGTCTGCATCATTGGCGGCCGCGCAACGCCGTGTGTTGTTGATCGATCTCGATCCTCAGGGCAACGCCACCATGGGCAGCGGCATCGAAAAGTCCACGCTAGAGCAGTCCAGCTACGATGTGTTGCTGGGCGAAACCGAACTACGCGACGCCATTACCGAGACGGAATCGGCAGGGTATAAGCTGCTCGGCTCGAATAGCGATCTAACCGGTGCAGAGGTGGCCTTGCTGGAGGAAATCGGACGCGAGGTCCGGTTATCCAAGGCCATCGACAGCATGATCCATGAATTTGATTATATATTGATCGATTGTCCACCCGCGTTAAATATACTGACGGTCAATGCCCTGGTGGCAGCGCATACCGTGCTCATTCCCATGCAGTGTGAATATTATGCACTGGAAGGATTGAGTGCGTTGATGGCCACGATCGAGAAAATCCGCAAGCTTCTTAACCCAAAACTCAAGGTCGAGGGACTGTTGCGCACCATGTATGACCCGCGCAACAACTTGTCCAATGAAGTATCTGCCCAGTTGATTCAGCATTTCGGAGACAAGGTCTACCAGACGATCATCCCGCGCAATGTCCGGTTGGCAGAGGCACCCAGCTATGGACTGTCGGCATTGCATTATGATAAGTCATCACGTGGCGCGCTGGCATACCTTGCGTTGGCGGGTGAAATGTTCCGCCGCGATGGTAGTGCACCGCGACAACAGGCACCCCCACAGACACAATGAAGACACCAGGTATCAAATAACGCATGGCCGGCAAGAAACGTGGGCTGGGCCGGGGACTGGACGCACTGCTGAGTGTCAGCGTGGATCTGCCCGATCACGAGAATGCGCTGAGATCATTGCCAGTCGACTTGTTGCAGCGGGGTCGTTACCAGCCCCGAACCGACATGCATACCGATACCCTGGAGGATCTGGCAGCATCAATCCGTGTGCAAGGCGTAGTGCAACCGATTGTTGTGCGGCCATTACCCGGTAGTAATCAGTTCGAGATTATTGTCGGCGAGCGGCGCTGGCGTGCGGCACAAATGGCGGGTCTGCACGAAGTGCCAGCACTGGTGCGCGACGTGCCGGATGAAGCAGCGATTGCGATGGCGCTGATCGAAAACATCCAGCGCGAAGATCTCAACCCGATCGAGGAAGCGCGCGCCCTGTCACGCCTGATCGGCGAGTTTGAGATGACGCATGAACGTGCAGCCGAAGCCATCGGTCGTTCAAGAACGGCGGTGACCAACCTGCTGAGGCTGCTTGAGCTGGACGAACACGTGAAGACCTATCTGGAGAAGGGCGACCTTGAAATGGGTCATGCCCGGGCCCTGTTGAGCCTGAAACACAGCGAACAACAGAGCGTGGCCAGCCGGGTTGCCAGTCTGGGGCTGTCGGTGCGCGAAACAGAACGGCTGGTCAAGCGCATGCAGTCTGACAAGAAAAAACCCCCAACACGCAGGCTCAAAGATCCAAACATCAGACATCTCGAAGAGCAGTTGGCCGAGAAGTTGGGCGCGCGCGTGACCATCGAACACGGCCAACGCGGTGGCAAGCTGGTTGTACGGTATGGATCCCTGGATGAACTGGAAGGCATTCTGGCGCATATTCGCTGAATTCTAGACCCTAACCAGATCATGATATACTCCGCACCCGCCAGGGGGAGCCGGTAAGAGCGTTGTACGCCATGATCGCCAAACTGCAGGACACCTTGCTCATGCAGGGATTGTTTACGGTCGTGGCCGCATCCATCGCGTTTGGTCATTACGGCAGTGCTGAAACATTACTGGCAGGGCTATACGGTGGGTTGGCAGCGGTCGCCAATACCCTGATACTGGGCTGGCACATGGTTCGTGCCGAACGATTAGTCAGCGCAGATCCGGTACAAAACTTGAAGATACTGTACCGCTGTGCGTTTGAACGGCTCGCCATGACGATCGCGCTGCTGGTACTCGGTATGGGTATTTTAAAGTTGGCAGCAGCACCGGTAGTGTTTGGGTTTAGCGCAGGGACCATTGCGCAAATGGTATGGGGCATCAAGGCAAAGGCTTAAGAATAAAAACATGTCATCGGACACATTAACATCCACGCAGTACATCCAGCACCACCTGACCAACCTGACGTTCGGTCAACTCCCGGACGGTACCTGGGGTCTGGCACAGACCATCGCCGAGGCCAAGGCAATGGGGTTTTGGGCCATCCATGTGGATTCCATGGCCTGGTCGATCGGTCTCGGTCTCGTTTTCCTGTTGCTGTTTCGCAAGGCCGCCAAGTCGGTAACCTCCGGCATTCCGGGCGGCTGGCAGAATTTCGTTGAATGGGTGTTCGACTTTATCGAAGACAATGTGCGTGGTTCATTCAGCGGTAAAAACGATCTGATCGCCCCTTTGGCGCTGACCATTTTCATGTGGGTATTTTTAATGAACTTCATGGACCTGATCGCAGTTGACTGGTTGCCCATAGCCGCACAACTGTTTGGTCAATACGTGCTGGGCGTTGATCCAGAACATGTGTTTTTCAAGGTTGTGCCCACCACTGACCCGAACATTCCTTTCGGTATGTCTATCGCCGTGTTCTGGCTGATGCTGTATTACAGTTTCAAGATCAAGGGCCCGGGCGGCTTCTTCGGTGAGCTTGCTCTTCAGCCGTTTGGCAAGTGGGGTCTGCCGGCCAACCTGATCCTGGAAGGCATTTCGCTGATTTCCAAGCCCGTGTCTTTGGCCTTGCGTTTGTTCGGCAACATGTACGCCGGTGAAATGATTTTTATCCTGATCGCGCTTCTTTACAGCGGCGGTTTCCTCTGGGGTGTACTGGGTGGTTTTTTGCAACTGGGGTGGGCGATCTTTCACATTCTGATTATCACCTTGCAGGCGTTTATTTTTATGGTGCTGACTGTCGTCTATCTCGACATGGCGCACCAGCATCACTGATTTAATGACTTTCGACCTTAAGCATAGGGGGAAATAAGTAATGGAAATGGCTACTGCTCTTTTATACATAGCCGGCGGTCTCATGCTCGGCCTGGGCGCACTTGGCGCTGCGGTCGGCATCGGTATTCTTGGCGGTCGTTTCCTGGAGGGCGCAGCGCGCCAGCCGGAACTGATCCCGATGTTGCGCACCCAGTTCTTCATCGTCATGGGTTTGGTGGACGCGCTGCCCGTCATTGCCATCGCGATTGGTTTATATGTCCTGTTCGCTGTCGTTTAAGTCAACGGCGCCAAGGTATGCCAACGCTTCTGAGTAAGGTACACGCATGAATATCAATCTCACCCTGATCGGTCAGTCCATCACCTTTTTTGTGTTTGTCTGGTTCTGCATGAAATTTATCTGGCCGCCGATCATGAAAGCGCTCGCCGAGCGCAAGAAAACCATCGCTGATGGTCTGGCTGCGGCCGAGCGTGGTCAAAAAGACCTGGTGATGGCACAGGACCGGGTTAAAGAAGCGCTGCACAAGGTCAAGGACGATGCCAAGGAAATCATCAACCATGCGCATCAACGTGCTGCCGAAATTGAGGATGAGGCCAAAGACAAGGCTCACGAGGAAGGTGAACGCATTCTGGTGGCTGCCCGTGCCGAGATCGAGCAGGAAACCAACCACGCCAAAGAGGAGTTGCGCAATCAGGTTGCAACCCTGGCGGCGGCTGCAGCAGGCAAGATCCTTCAGCGCGAGGTCAAGGTGGAAGATCACAACGTGTTGTTAGAACGGGTCAGCGCAGAACTGTAAGGCATCACCCATGGCAGAACTTCATAGTCTGGCACGACCCTACGCACAGGCGACCATTCGCCAGGCACAGCAAGAATCCAAGGTCGAGCTATGGTCAGACATGCTCAGGTTCCTGGCCGGCGTCACCCGTGACCGCGTCATGGCCGGCATCATCGCCGACCGCCGGGTGCCGGCAGCGCAACTGACCGAACTCATCTTGGAAGTATGCGGTGGTCGCTTGTCCGCCAGTGGCGAGAATTTTGTCCGTTTATTGATCGAGAATGGCCGGCTCGGTTTGGCGTCAACCATCTTGGAGATTTTTGAGCGTTTACGGGCTGAATCAGAAGGTCATATCAAGGTCGAGCTGCGCGCTGCCTACCCGGTAAATGCACAATACAAACAGGACATTGGTGCTGCCCTGCAAAGAAAGCTCAAGCGCGAAGTTGAGTTCGAAACCCACATCGATAAATCACTCATAGGCGGCGTTGTCATCAAGGCCGGTGATCTGGTCATCGATGCCTCGGTAAAGGGACGTTTGGCGGCGCTTACGACCGAACTGAGCAAGTAGAGAATCCAGTCAATTAACAAGGGTTTTAAATTATGCAATTGAGTGCAACAGAAATCAGCGAACTGATCCAGAAGAAGATCCAGAAATTCGACTTGCCGACCGAGGCACGCACCGAAGGTACCATTGTGGCACTGACCGATGGAATTGCACGGGTTCACGGCCTGTCCGATGCCATGTCGTACGAGATGCTCGAATTCCCTGGCGATACGTACGGCCTGGCTCTGAATCTGGAACGGGACTCGGTTGGCGTCGTGATCCTGGGCGATTATGGCCACCTGTCTGAAGGCGATACCGTCAAATGCACCGGCCGTGTGCTCGAGGTACCGGTCGGTAGCGGCATGCTCGGCCGCGTGGTCGATGCACTGGGTAATCCGATTGATGGTAAAGGCCCGATCGAGGCTGCCAGTTCGGAACCGATCGAAAAGGTGGCGCCCGGTGTAATCGCCCGCCAGTCGGTGGATCAACCGGTGCAGACCGGTCTCAAGGCCATCGACTCCATGGTGCCGATCGGTCGTGGCCAGCGCGAGCTGATCATCGGTGACCGTCAGACAGGCAAGACCGCCATCGCCATCGACACTATCATCAACCAGAAAGGCGCCGGTATTAAATGTATCTACGTCGCCGTGGGTCAAAAGGTCTCCTCGGTTGCCGGC
>BTQO01000089.1:0-6248 GCA_036985915.1 Gammaproteobacteria bacterium
CTCGGATATCTACATAACCGACTGAACTCCTTGGCTGCTGGCAATTTGGATGCGGCAAAGGTTGACGAAGACATCGTGACGCAGATGCTAGGTACCAAGGATAAATTCGTACCAAAAGCGATGGAGTCTAAGCAGATTTTGTCGATGTTGGAGTACGCCGATGTATCTGTTAGCAGGCAAATTCTTGGAGGACGAGCCAAACAGCATGTGATGTTACGCGAAAGCTACGAGTTTCTGTGTGAGTTTGCCCATCCAAACTTTCACTCAAATAAGCTCGCTTTCGATCTCGACAAATCCAGTAGATGTATCGTTCTCCGTCACGAGAAAAGAATGCATGATGAAGCATTTTGTACCATCAGCTATTTGCTCATTGCCGCGCCCCTACACGTCGAGCTTCATGATGCGATAGATGATGTGCTGCCAAGTGCGGCCTAACAATGCCCCATGAACGCCATGAACACCCCGCAAGAAGCTCGTGTGGGACACTGCGCGCTATCGCGTTTGTGCTACACAGCTTATTCATTAATACGCATTGTTAACGACATGCTCACTCTAAACGTTTATGACCGAGTTTTCTTTGTGCGAGGAGTCAAGTACGGAACGGCTTTCACAGTTGACGTAGACGGAAAGCAGTACTTGGTCTCGGCGCGACATGTAATCAACTCTGACTGTGACCTTAAGATATTTCATGACCGAAAATGGAAGCAATGTCCATTCACATTAGTTGGGTCTGGAGAAGGTGAGGCGGACATTACCGTTCTTGCCCCTCGACACAGGCTTTCCTCGGAAATCCCCCTCGACCCCGCAATTGGCAACTTCATCATAGGTCAGGATGTCTATTTCGTAGGGTATCCTTACAAGATGTGGTCGGAGGGTGGAGACGTAATGTCCGGGCGGCCTTTGCCATTTGTGAAGAAAGGAACGATATCAGCCGGCATGGACCCAACCGACGATGTGAAACGCCTGTATGTTGACGCCATTAACAACGAAGGCTTCTCGGGCGGCCCATTAGTTGTAGCTAAGCCCAATACTATTGATTACCGTGTAATCGGCAAAAAGGGGACGGTCCCCTTTTACCTAACGGTCAAAGGCGCCTGCCACCTTTTCCGGCATTCCATGGCCACCCAGATGCTGGAGAACGGGGCCGATATACGCTACATCCAGGCCATTCTCGGACATAAGGATCTCAATAGCACACAGATCTATACACGGGTTTGCATCTCGAAATTGAAGGCGGTGCATGCGGCGACGCATCCCTGCAGGCTTTAAATTTCTGCCCAAACTGGGCTAAATTGGGCGATGATCAACCTGTACGGAATAGTTCCGTACAGGTTGAAACCGTGTAGAATTGCCCCTATACTACTTGTACGGAGATATTCCGTACGTAGTAAATGAGAGGTGAACTATGACAACCGCACGGTTGGATATGCGGCTAGATAAAGCCGTTAAGACAAAAGCAGAGAAAGCGATGGCCCTGTTAGGGCATAAAAGCCTGACGGAATATGTCGTCAAGCTCATGGACCAGGATGCCACGAAAGTCATTGCCCAGCATGAGAACATGACGGTTGAGGACGACGTCTTCGATCGCTTCTGGGCGGCTTGCAACAAAGTGAATGAGCCGAACCTGTTTTTGCGAGAAGCAGACGAACATTACAAAGCACAAGGGTTTGAGTGAGTTACGGTAACACGTTCGTAGAGCTCGATAAGTCAATTCATGATCGTGATTCATTTGACTGCGGAAAGGACGAGTTAAATAATTTCATCCGAACCTTTGCTGCCAGGCATATGGAGGCAGGCGTTAGCCGGACGATGGTGTTGCCTGCATCGCAGCCTTCAGCAGATGGAAAATTTCCCATCTGCGCCTTTTTTACGATTGCCCCGAGTGCGATTGAGCGCAGTACACTGCCAGAAGCAATAAAAAAGAAGCTGCCACATTATCCAGTACCCGTCTTTTTATTAGCGCAATTGGCGGTTCATAATGACTACCGTGGGCAAAGTTTAGGGAAAGTGACATTAATCCGGGCACTGAAATATTTCGTTGATCTACTTGAGCATCTGCCAGCTTATGCGGTTATCGTAGATTGCCTGGATGAGGAGGCAGAAAGTTTTTATAGAAAGTATGGATTTGAGGAATTGTGTGATTTTAATGGTAGAAAAAGGATGTTTCTGCCGATGCAAACGGTATTACAACTATTCAAGTAACCAGAAAGTAATGGGTGCATTCAACTCCCAACCGCAACACGTAATGCTTTTGAGAACACCTCTTGCGGTGTGCGATAGTTCAGGCATTTACGGGGTACCTATGGAGGTGAGGCAATGCCGCGGTTTATAGTGCTAACCCCTATATTTTTGATTGCCAGTTTGCTGGGTTATCCGGCAGCGGCAGATGGCTTATGGCGATCCGAATACGGTATCACTCATGGCTCTAAAGTTATTTTGCATATGCCACTGACAATTGGTGCACGGAATTATCAGGTCTTTATACAAAGCGGTGAGGTAAAAAATGATAAGCCATCTTCCTATAATCTGAGTTATGACCAGTTTAATCCTTTCTGCTATTTTGAAATTCGAGCGTCATCAGACCAGACACAGACAATATCGCCGGACGTGTTTGAAATCACACGGGTAACAGTGGACGAAACAGAGATCGTGCTGTCAAGATCAATACAGGTAGCGCAACTGTTCAATCTGGCGGATATTCCTTCGAATATTGTGGAAGTTTTGATCCTGGAACTGCGATCAGAGACCCAGGTAAATGTTAAGCAACTGGTTTGCGCAGATGGTTTTGCCGACCCCAGTCAGGTCGTCATGCCTACACTGAAGCAGATTAAGGATACCCTGGGTCAAGTGGCGACACTTAAAATCGCGCGCTAGGTTCTAAAATGGGGCCAGGTCTTTCCATATCGTATAGAAGTTGATGGGCGCTTTCATGAAGGGATCAAAGGGTTAGATACCGTCTTAACCCTCAAGCACTCCTCGCTTGCTTCAGCACGTAATCGGCACCGATCGGCAGCAACGGCCCGTTTCGGAACCAGGTACCGCGATGCGGCAGATCCGAGGCGTCTGGAAGAGCGACCCCCCAACCGGTGCAGGCGATAGTCATGGGATATCACTGTACACTTACGATTATGAACTATTCTTATGGAATATTTCCCATAAAAGGAGCGTAAGCCATGTCGAGCAGTCATAAGATGATCCGGGTGACGGCACTGTCTGAGGAGACGTGTTTCTGGAGCCCAACCGGAAGAGGCCTCAAGTCCGTCGGTTCGTTGCTGGTTCTGCTATTCGTACTGATTGTGGTGAGTGGTTGTGTCCGCAACAACGAGCGAACCCCCGCAGCACCGGCAACCAGTGCTCAAAAACCACTACAGGAGACAGTCGAACCGACTCAGAATTCGCCACCTGCCCAGGCTGAGTCTGTTGCAAAGCCTAAGTCTGATGCAGCCGTAGAGGCGGCGGATGAAGATGAAGTTGCAAAGGTTGTCTATCATGCCGATTTTGCCGACCCGCGGCGTTTCAGCGCGATGCTGACCAGCATCAATAATATGGTAACCACTTACCAGAACGATTTTATCGAATACGATGTGCGTATCGTGTTTGTCTCCCATGGCATACGGTTTCTAACGGACGATAAGCTGGCCAACACCCCCTTTGCCGAAGATGCCGCCATGGCGGAACGCCGGGCCAGTAATAAGGGCCGACTGCTATCACTGTACAAGGTTCATGACGTCAAATTGGAACTGTGCGACATCACCCGTGCTGCGATAAACATGCCGAAAGAGGCATTTTACGAACAAGTGGATTTCGTGACTTCCGGCGTCGTACAGATTGCAAAACTGCAAAAGCAGGGATTTTCCTACCTCAAGATCGAGTAGCTAACGGATTTATAGAAAGGCGATTAAAGAATCGCCCTAACACTGTTGCGCGCGGGTTGCCTTGGTAGATTTGGCTCTTGGTGCGCTTGCTGCGTTGTTCCATCTCTTTGCGCAATTCCCGGTTTTGATTTACGCGGTATTCTTCGAATACCACACCTTTGGATTTTAATAAGCGCCGTGCCATCATGCAGTAGATGCAAAACCAGGAAGTATAGAGCGCTATCTTGGCCATTTGGATATAAGCGTTATGTTTTCAGTTGCGCCAACCCAAGATACAGGCTCGGGATCAACAACAGGCTGACAAAGAGCGAAAAACTCAAACCGCCGACAATCGTAATTGCTAAAGGCTGCAACATCTCGGCGCCTTCGCCGAGGCCAATGGCCAGCGGCAACATGCCGATGACCGTGGTGAGTGTATTCATCAGGATGGGTTTGAGTCGCAAATGTGCGGCTTGTAATACCGCATCGTGTGCAGATAAACCTTCATCGCGCTTGAGTTCAATGTATTCAACCAGCACGATGGCGTTGTTCACCACGATGCCGCCGAGCATGATCATGCCCAGCCACACCGGCATCGATAGCGTGATATCGGCCAGGAACAGGGCCAGCATCACGCCAATGAGCGCGAAGGGTACGCTGAACAGGATGATCAACGGGTTGCGCAGTGATTCGTATTGCACGGCCATCACTACCAGCACCAGGAACAAGGCCAGTGCCAGAAGCAGCATGGCTTGTTGCCGGCCTTCCGCCAGGGTTTTGGTGGCGCCGCCTTCGTAGAGGGTGTAGCCGGGCGGCAGGGCGAGTTGATCGGCGCGTTTTTGCACCTCGTTGAGCACACTTTTAAGGCTATAGCCTTCTTCAACGGTGGCGCTTAGTTCCACAATCCGCCGTTGCTGATCGCGCAGGATTCGCCCCGGTGTGGCTACCAAACCGACTGAGGCCACGTCACCGAGCTTGATCGCGCTGCGGGTGTTCGTCGGCGGGTAGACCAGCAGTTCTTCCAGGTCCTGCACGGTGCGCGTTACATCGCGCGGTAGTTTCAGGCGTACATCGAAGCTACGATCGCCTTCTACAAAGTCGCTCACCACGATCCCATCGAGCGCCGTTTTGAGTGTGGTGCCAATGGCTTCCACAGAAATGCCAAGATAGGCTGCGCGATCGCGGTCGATGTTGATCGCCAGTTCCTGGTCGATGGTCTCGGATGAGTGGCTGAGGTTCTTAAGCCCCGGCACGTCTTTCACCAGTATCACCAGTTGGTCAGCGAGCGTTTTCAGCGTGTTTAGATTCTGTCCCTGAATGCGAAAACTGATGTCTTCATCGCCGCGGCCAAGGCGCAGGCCGGGAATGCCGCGCTGATACAGCGATACGCGAAAACCAGGCGGTGTAATCTTGTTGGTGTGTTTTCGCATGCGTTTGATCCAGCCGCCACTGCTAATGTTGCGTTCACGCATGGGTTTGAGCTGAACGGATAAGGTGCTGGAGCTGCTGGATAGGTGCTCGGAGCGACCAAAAATGCGCCCACCGATCTGGCTGAAAAGTGTTTGAACCTCGGGTTGTTCAAGTATCAGCGTTTCCACTTTTTTTACCGCTGCGTTCATGTTATCGAGCGCAATACCGGGATCGGCCTTGATGCGTACGATGATCTTGCCCTGGTCCACACGCGGCAGGAATTGTTCATCGTGTTGCACCTTGTCATATAAATACCAGCCGCTTGGAATCAGTGCGATCAGTAACACCAGCACGACCAGCAACCAGTAGTTAAGGAGCGGTGTGAGCAGACTGACATAACCTGACTGCAGGCGGGCGATAACGTTTTCCATGGCGCGCCTGAGCGGATTGGTGCGTTCAGAGTGCACACGCGCAGCCAGCGCCGGGATCAAGGTGAGCGCGACCAGCAACGATGCCAGGATGGCCGCCGAGATGGTAATGATCAACTCGTGAAACAAAAGCCCGGTGAGTCCGCCGACCAGTAAAAACGGCAACACCGCGGCGAGACTGGTGCTGGTCGAGGCGACGATGGCGCTGTTCACTTCGATCGCTGCGTTCACGGGTGCTTTAAGTGTCGCTTCACCCAGTTGCTGGTGGCGGTGAATGTTTTCCAGCATCACGATGGCGTTATCGACCAGCATACCGACACCGAGCGCCAGCCCGCCGATGGTCATGACATTGAGTGTCAGTCCCAGTGCATCCATGAACAACACGGCGAACATGATGGCAAACGGGATGGCACTGCCGATGATGAGCGTGCGGCGCAAGCTGCCGAGAAAGAGATATACTACGATCATGGCGAGCAGCGCACCGATCAGCACTGCCGTGACTGCGTTGTTGATGGCATGGCCCACGAACACCGATTGACCGCCCACTTCGTTTACG
>BTQO01000090.1:0-6167 GCA_036985915.1 Gammaproteobacteria bacterium
GTCTGCCTTTAACGCGTGATGTAATCGTGCTGGGCACCAATCGTTTGACTATCACCGAGCCAATTACGGAAAAGCTGTTTACCTGGGTCAGGGCAGGTGGCCGTCTTGTGGTTTTTGCGCGTAACGAGATTCCCGATAATGGCGCCGATACGGTTGAAGACAAGCTGCTTGCCGCGCTGGGTATCACAGTGCGTTACCTGGAGCTTGAGAACCGTGAACAAAATCAATACGGCCCCTTCGGTGTATCGATTTCTAACGCGGACGATTTTGTCTGGGCCGGGCTCAATCCTGAATTCAGGCTAATCGTCAATGAAAGACCCGGTGTTCAGATACTGGCGGGGGACGAGAAGGGTGCGGCGGTTGTGACCCGGTCAATGGGGCAGGGAGATATCCTGGTGCTCACTGACCGGCGAATTTTTAACAATCGCAAGATCGATGATGAGGACCATGCGGCATTGTTGTGGTGGCTGGTGCGCGGCGACCGGCCCGTGGGCAAGGCCTGGCTGGTGCATGAAGATGATATGCCCGCGTTGTATGCATGGCTTTGGCAGCGTGCGTCCTTGATGGTGCTATCGATCGCTGTGTTCATCGCATTGTTACTCTGGGGTTATGCGCCCAGGTTTGGCCCCGTGATAGGACTGGCGCCACCATTGCGACGGCGGTTGGTTGAGCATATCGACGCGTCTGCGCACTATCTATGGCGTAAACGGCAAAGCGGCCGGTTGATTCTGGCCGTGCAAGATGCCTTAAAGCGCGAACTAAGCCGGCGCCATCCGGGTACCCATGACCCGGCGCACTTGTCCACGATCACAGGTATCGACAAAAACACCATTTCGAGCGCGATGCGCGTGAATACAACAACGAAACGGGAAACCTTTCTTGGTGTCGTTCGCTTGTATCAAAATGTGTATAAGAAACTTTAAAACATGACATGAATTTATCCAGGGAGACAGTAAATGAATGATCAGAACCTGAATCAGCGAATAGCCGATGCGGCGGATACGCTGCAAAAAATACGAGCGCAGGTGGGTCGTTCGGTGATTGGACAACAGGCAGTGATTGATCAGGTGTTAATTGCGTTCATTGCCGCGGGGCATGTTCTGATCGAAGGTGTGCCCGGGCTCGGCAAAACATTGTTGGCACGCGCCATGGCGCGCACATTCGATGGAAAATTTGCGCGCATTCAATTCACGCCGGATCTGATGCCGAATGATATAACCGGTCATGTCATGTATGAAATGAAAACGGAGCAATTCAAAATCAGGCGCGGTCCCGTATTTACACACCTGTTACTTGCCGATGAGATCAACCGCGCACCTGCCAAGACACAGTCGGCGTTGCTGGAGGTTATGCAGGAACAAACAGTCAGCATCGAAGGTAAGCCGATGTCGGTACCTTTGCCCTTTATGACATTGGCAACGCAAAACCCGATCGAACAGGAAGGCACGTATCCTTTGCCCGAGGCGCAACTGGATCGATTCCTGTTCAAGGTGTTGATCGCCTATCCGGATGAGCAAGAAGAGCAGCAAATGGTGAAGGATGTTACCGAGAATAAGATCGGCGATGCATTGGATGTATCTGAAGTCGAGCAAGTGGTGAATCCTCAAGATGTGATCGGGTTACAAAAACTGGCCGCTTTGGTCCGAGTGGACCATGCGGTACATGAGTATGCAGTACGCATCGCACGCGCCACGCGTGACTGGTCCGGGGTGCGAATGGGTGCCGGACCACGCGGCGGTATTTCCATGATCAGGGCGGCGCGGGCAATCGCCTTGATCAATGGCCGCGACTTTGTTACGCCGGATGACATCAAGCACATCGCATTGCCGGTGCTCAGGCACCGCATCATCCTGGCGCCTGAAATGGAACTTGAAGGTGTGGATACCGCCCAGGTGCTCAAGGCGCTGCTTGCAAGGGTGGAAGCACCCAGAACTTGAACGCACGGTTTGAATCCAGACTGCCGACAATGAGTACATTAACAGACCGTTTGCTGCCCGGGCCCATGTTGCTGATGACCGTAGCATTACTGATCGTGCTGGGCCTGGTGGCGGCGATGAACACGCAATTTACCGGTCTGTGGCAGGTCATCGGGTTAGCAGTGCTTGGACTTGCGGTTATTGACGGGCTCCGGGTGTGGCGCTTGGATGTGCTGCGGGTTTCGCGCGCTGTTCCGGGTAGTTTGCCACTGGGTGTTTCGTTACCGGTTCGGTTGCGTCTTGGGAATACCGGCGGTCAAACCGTAACCGCGCAGGTTTATGATCATTATCCTGATCAAGTGAATGCCGAACAGTTGCCACAGACAGTTAAGGTGCCGGCCTTCGGTCACACCGAGCTTAGGTATCAGGTGACACCGGTCGAGCGTGGAACCTGCAGCTTCGCACCGGCACAGGTGCGTTGGATGTCACCCTTTGGGTTTTGGTGGCGCGATCAGCGGTTGGGCGAGGCGTCGCCGGTTCGAATCTATCCGAACTTTGCCGCGGTGAGCAAATACATCCTGCTGTTGACCAATGCACGGTTGCAGCAGATGGGTATCCAGCACCGCCGTAAACGGGGCGAGGGTTCGGAATTTCACCAGCTGCGCGAATTCAGGCAGGGTGATTCGTTGCGTCAGGTCGATTGGCGCGCAACTGCACGAATGCGCAAGTTAATTTCGCGTGAATACCAGGAAGAGCGCGACCAGAATCTGGTGCTGCTGCTCGATTGCGGCAGGCGAATGCGGGCCCAGGATAATGATCTGTCGCATTTTGATCATGCCCTGAATGCCATGCTGCTTTTGGCCTATGTCGCGCTCAGGCAGGGTGATGCCGTGGGCCTTTCCACCTTTGGCGGGATTACCCGCTGGGTTCAGCCTGTCCGTGGCGTGCCCATGCTCAACGTGCTGCTCAACGCGGTACTGGAACTCAAGCCCACCGCCGAGGCGCCGGATTACAGTCAGGCCGCGCTCAACCTGATGGCCCGGCAGCGCAAGCGTGCCTTTGTGGTGGTGATCAGTAATATGCGCGATGAAGATGCATCCGATCTCCTGCCGGCGCTGCACCTGATGCGGCGAAAGCACCAGGTGGTGCTCGCAAGCCTGCGTGAGGCGGTGCTGGATCAGGTGCTTAAGCGCCCAGTGGCCACCTTTGACGATGCCCTGAGATTGGCGGGGACGCATGATTACCTGGCAGAACGGCGCTGCGCCCTGGAGGCATTACGGGCCAATGGCATTGCCTGCCTGGATGTGCGCCCGGATGAGCTATCGGTTGCCCTGGTGAATCAGTACCTGGACATGAAGGCAAGCGGAATTTTATAGGCCTATACATAACCCCCGGTGGCGCAGCCTGTTTGACCGGTGCTACGCTGCGCGTCCCATTCATGCAGGGTTATAATCATGGGTGCTGTGAGTAACTTGGCGAGGAATATGAATAATGTCGATGGGCTGATCATTGAGGATCTCAAGGTCGGTGAGGGCTCAATCGCGCAGGTAGTCGGTAGCGCTGTCCTGGTCCACTATACTGGCTGGCTAAAGAGTGGTGATAAGTTTGATTCCAGCCTGGACCGTCACGAGCCATTCAATTTCCATCTCGGCAAGGGTCATGTTATTCCCGGTTGGGATCAGGGTATTTTAGGTATGCGTGTTGGCGGCAAACGCCGCTTGGAAATTCCACCCGAGATGGGCTATGGCAGCCACGGGGTCGGGGACATCATTCCACCCAACGCCACACTGATTTTTGAGGTTGAACTGCTTGACGTTCAGGAAGACGCTTAATCAGGCAGCAATTTTTTCCGGCACGATAAACGCCAGTGCCCGTTCAATGACTTCCGGTCCCGCACTTTGCACATGTCCGTGCTCGCTTAAATACCGGCGGAAATTCCGCGCACCCGGTTGATTGAGCACCAGTCCCGTTAAATGCCGGGCCATGCGCATCAATGGTTCTCCTTGTGTGAGTTGTGCTTCAACATAGGGCAGATAGCCCAGGATAACCTGCTCCCGGTTACTCATAGCATCCTTATCGTTGAACAACCGGCTGTCTGCCGAGGCCAGCATCCAGGGATCATGGTAGGCGGCACGTCCGATCATGACGCCATCGGCATAGTGCAGATGCGCGTCTATCTGGTCGAATGTCTTGATGCCGCCGTTGATGATGATTTCAAGTTCAGGCAATACCTGTTTTACCCGATAGACCTTGTCGTAACAAAGCGGCGGTAGATCACGATTTTGTTTCGGGCTTATACCCTCAAGCCAGGCCTTGCGTGCATGAATGATGAATGTTTTGCACCCGGCGTATGAAACGCATTGAATAAAATCAAGCAGTGAATCAAAGGAATCCTGACTGTCGATACCAGTTCGGCATTTAACCGTAACAGGTAGTTCACAGGCCTTGCGCATCGCCTTAACACAGTTGGCAACTGTTTTTGGTTCCGCCATCAAACAGGCGCCGATGCGTCCGGAACGCACCCGGCTACTTGGACAACCAACATTGATATTGACTTCGTCAAAGCCCTTTTCTTCCGCACTGCGTGCCGAGATAGCCATTTCATCTGGATCATGACCGCCTACTTGTAATGCCAAAGGATGTTCTGCCTGATTAAAGGCAAGCAACCGATCCTTGTCACCATGCTTGATTGCACCGCTGGTAATCATTTCTGTGTACAGCATTGTATGGCGTGTGAGTAACCGCATCAGGAACCGTGCGTGACGATCCGTATAACCCATCATGGGCGCTACACTGAGACGATGAGATATCATCTGTGTTTCTTGGTCTTTGGCTTTAGACATTCAAGTATTGTTTTGACCCGATGGACAGGTGTCAACAAATAGGTCCATGGCAGGTTGCGGGGTGGATGAATATTATGGTTCAGTATGTCGCATAATCTTAACAGGAAACATGGATGCACTTTAGCCGTTTGCAGTTCAATGGCACACCGATGAATATACGTAAAATCAGTGAGATTACCGGGAAGCCTGGGCCGCAACCGGATATCTTCAACGGGTCGATTGCTTTGATGTGTTATTGCCAATGAAGCTGCATCACGCGCATGACTGGGATGTCACCCCAGGCGAGGCAAGAATACTGCAAAAGAAGCTGGCCGTGTTTGTGAACGGGCATGATGATCTGGGCGAAGTGCACAAAGTGGCCGGGGTGGATGTGGGTTTTTTAGACCAAGGGGCAATCATCCGGGCGGCGATTGCTGTGCTGTCGTTTCCGGATCTTGATCTGGTCGACCAGGCGATTGCGCACTTACCGACTTCATTTCCCTATGTACCCGGGTTGTTGTCGTTCCGTGAAATTCCCGCGGTGCTGAAAGCCATGGAACAACTGAAGCAGTGTCCTGATCTGATTGTGTGCGATGGACAGGGCCTTGCGCACCCAAGACGGTTTGGGATTGCCTGCCATCTCGGTGTGTTAACCGGACTACCGACTATTGGGGTGGCGAAGACGCGGCTAATTGGCCGGTACAAACCTGTACCTGATACAAAGGGCGATTGGACACCGTTGTATGATGGCAGTGAACTGATCGGTGCGGTCGTACGAACACGTGCAGGTGTCAAGCCTGTCTTTGTTTCCACTGGCCATCGGGTTAGCCTGGCATCAGCGATTCACTATGCTATGGGTTGTGTTACACGTTATCGTTTGCCAGAGACAACTCGCATGGCAGATCGTCTGGCATCAAATAAAACACGCGGAGACAAGCGGGCGAAAAACTTATCGCGCACCTGTTAGTTCAAAACTACTAATCCTGCCATCTTGTACACATACAGGTAGTTCAGGCTGCGATATCAACGACGTTATTGCGCCCTCTTTTTTTAGCTTCATACATGGCCATATCAACTTTCTGGAAGATATGTTCATAGTCCATCTCAGTGCCGACGTTGCAGTAGAACAAGCCGATGCTTGCAGTGGTATGTATCTTCTCATCTTTCCATATGAAGGTATGCTCACGTATGGACAGTAATATTTCCTGACTCCTTTTAAGCGCAGTTTCCTTGTCGCAGTGCAGGTCAATAATGAATTCATCTCCACCGTATCGGGCTACCAGGTCGGATGGTCTTAACATCTCTTTTAACAGTTGACCAAGCTGGACTAGTACGGCATCACCAGCTGAGTGGCCATAGGTATCGTTAATTTGTTTGAACTTATCAATATCAATCAGCATCAGTGATACTGATTCGGTATCAGCTTCGC
>BTQO01000091.1:0-6161 GCA_036985915.1 Gammaproteobacteria bacterium
TCGTATGGATTCGCATCTATATAGCGGTTATACCGTCCCACAATACTATGATTCGCTGCTCGGCAAACTGATTGTTCATGCAGACACGCGCGATGAAGCCATCGCACGTATGCGGGTGGCGTTGAGTGAACTGGTTATTGATGGCATCAAGACCAACATACCTATTCATCAAGACGTGATGAATGACAGCAATTTTTTAGCAGGCGGTGTCAACATACATTATCTGGAAAAAAAGCTCGGCTTGTAGCCACTTTGATCGCATATCGAAAACATAACAAACAGGACTGGCTGGAGATTACCCTTCTGACCCAAGCGCCGAATGTTACCCGCTTTGAACAAGCCCTATCGGAACTTGGTGCACAAGCCATTACCTTGCGTGACAGCGCGGACGATGCCATCTATGAGCCACACCCGGAAGATTCGCCGCTGTGGGTAACCACCCAGGTGACCGGCCTGTTCGACACCACGCATGATCAACAATATCTGCTAAGCGCCCTGGCTGACCGATTGGGGCCACAATCGATTAAGGCGGCCACAATCAGGTCGTTTAATGACCGCCCCTGGGAACGGGAATGGTTGGTGTATTTTAAACCGCAGCGTTACGGCATGCATCTTTGGGTCGCGCCTTCCGGTTATGAACACCCTGACGGTCAATCGGCAATTGTCCGGCTTGATCCCGGTCTTGCCTTTGGCACCGGTACACATCCAACCACCGCCATGTGCCTCACTTGGCTCGACCAGGCGCAGTTGGACGGTAAAACGGTCATCGATTACGGCTGTGGTTCAGGTATTTTATCAATCGCCGCAATAAAACTGGGTGCGCAACAGGTCACTGCGGTCGATCATGATCCGCAAGCACTGCTGGCTACAACCAGTAACGCAACTGCCAACAAGGTCAGTATCCGGCTATCGGCCCTGGCGCCTGATGACCTGGCAACGGGTGCTGTTGATATCCTGCTGGCCAATATTCTCTCAGGCACATTAATAGGCCTCGCGCGTACATTCAGCGGGCGGGTCAAGCCTGGCGGTCATATCATTCTTAGCGGTATCCTGCAT
This sequence comes from Gammaproteobacteria bacterium, assembly GCA_036985915.1. Lineage (GTDB taxonomy): Bacteria > Pseudomonadota > Gammaproteobacteria > JAJDYQ01 > JAJDYQ01 > BTQO01. The sequence goes on from BTQO01000091.1 coordinate 1,057, forward strand.
GACCAGTGCAATGCCGTTAAAGAAGCTTATACCCGATGGTTTACGATCGATGACGAGTACACATCTGAAGAATGGGTATTACTGGTTGGACGCAGGCGACCTGCTTTGCGTTAATGTCCCATTTATGATTCATTGCTGTCTTTACCGCCGCTCATAAACAACACCAGTCATGCAAACACGATGCCCTCATTGCGAAACTGTTTTCCGCATCACTGACGAACAGTTGACTGCGGCGGCTGGACTGGTCAGGTGCGGTCAGTGCAGCCGCGATTTTTACGCACGCCGCTACCTGATCAGGCATGGTAGTTATAAGCTCGGCAATCAAACACCCGATCTTAGTCAACCATCTGCCCCTGAATCGCTACGTAAGGCAACCAGCAAGATTGATCAGGATGAAGTGCAAACCCAGATATCCCCAGACCTGCCACCGGCTTTGGCAGAAACCTGGCAGGCGCCGGACAGCCCAAAACGCGGGATGAGCCGGTTTCTATGGGGCACCCTGGCCATGCTGGGCATACTGGCAGCGGTCACGCAAGGGGCATGGATATACCGCACCGACCTGTATGCCCAAGCCTCGCTACAGCCCTGGATGGAGCGGCTGTGCAAAAAAATGGACTGTCGCCTGCCCAGCCAGCCCGCACCGGTACGCATCGATCTGCTGAGCCGGGATGTACGCGCCCATCCAACCATCCATGGCGCCTTGCTGGTGACTGCAACATTGATCAATCGTGGTAGCGACCGGATTCGCTGGCCAATGATCGAACTCAGCCTGTCTGATTTGACTGGCCGTGTCATCGCATTGCGGCGCTTCAAACCAGACGAGTACCTAAGTACTGAAATAGGTCGCACCAAAGGTCTTGCACCGGATGTACCAACCACCATCATCATGGAGCTTGCCGACCCGGGCGTCGATACCGTGTCCTATCGGTTTGAGTTTATTTAATTAAGAAAACTCTGAATAATTCCATCCTGGAATTTTCAGAGTACGGAAAGAGAAAAGCGCGGTTTTCTCTTTCCTTCATTTTCAACGACTTATAGTCGTTTAAAATGGCGGCACATCCCTCGGCTTTAGCCTCCTGCGTCGCTCTATCTTCTCCATCCATGGAGTCGTGTGCCTCAGGAAGGTCTGAATTAATTCAGACCTTCCCTAATTGCAGCGTGTTTGAAGCGGGCAAGACAACAGATCGCAGTGCTACTTTGGCAAAATTGGGCGATACAGGCACATCGTTAAAAGTCAAGTCTGGTATTACAACAAATGAGCCCGTAGAATCACTTCCCTTGTTGAAGGTCGTGGTGAAGCGGATTGTTCGCGCACCCGGCATGTCATCATCAGACAGTTGCACATAAAGCGGTTTTTATTAAAATATTAAAATAACTTGATGATCGATGACACCTGACGTTTCAGCAAATAAACGATACAACATCAATTACATACGTTTTCATGGAGGCCGGTAATGAACCCTGCTGCGATCAGTATCGCCAATTTCGATACATCGCCGCCTGAATCGAAAACGCCAATCTCGTTGGCAATCAAGGGTTCACTGGAAAAGTATTTCAGCGATCTCAACGGCCATCCGGCAGACAATATCTGGCGCATGGTGATGCAGGAGGTTGAAAAACCCATTTTGGAAATTATTCTGCGTGAAGTCCGCGGCAACCAGAGTCGCGCCGCCCAGATGCTGGGTATATCTCGCAGCACGCTGCGTAAAAAGATCAAACAATACGAACTGGAATAAGATGCGGATGTCTGCTCGCCAGGCATCGTGCTGCCGCCACAGACAACGTTCATAACCTCGCTAAATGACCGCACCGATCAAGCGCGCCCTGATCAGCGTCTCTGATAAATCCGGCGTGGTCGAGTTTGCCCGGGCGCTTGGTCAATTCGGTATAGAAATTCTGTCGACAGGTGGCACCGCCCAGCTACTCAGAGACAACGGCATATCTGTCAAAGATGTCTCTGAGCATACCGGGTTTCCGGAAATGATGGACGGGCGTTTAAAAACCCTGCATCCCAAGATTCACGGCGGATTGCTGGGGCGTCGTGGCATCGATGATAACGCCATGTCGGAACATGGCATCGATCCGATCGATCTGCTCATCGTCAACCTCTATCCGTTCGAACAAACCGTGGCAAAACCCGGCTGCAGTCTTACCGATGCGATCGAGAACATCGATATTGGTGGACCGGCCATGCTGCGCGCCGCAGCTAAAAATTATCGCGCTGTGACTGTGATTGTCGATAGCGATGACTACACCAGGGTATTGGATGAACTGCACTCAAGCGATGGCGCGGTCAGCGATGCAACCCGGTATACGCTGGCTGTCAAGGTATATAGCCACACCGCGCGCTATGATGGGACGATTTCCAACTGGCTCGGTGCGTGCAACCATCAGGGTGAGCCAACCGGTTTCCCCGATGACTATAGTATTCAGGTAAGCAAAATCCAGGATATGCGGTATGGCGAGAATCCGCACCAGGCAGCCGCCTTCTATGTCGAGGCGCAGCCCGGTAACGCCTCTATCTCCACGGCAAGGCAGCTCCAGGGCAAGGCATTGTCCTATAACAATATTGCGGATACCGACGCGGCACTGGAGTGCGTAAAACAGTTTGTCGAACCGGCCTGCGTCATCGTAAAACATGCCAATCCCTGTGGCGTTGCGGTTGGCGACACGCTATTTGATGCCTACGACCGTGCCTTTAGAACCGACCCCACCTCTGCCTTCGGCGGCATCATTGCATTTAATCGTCCGCTGGATCGTGCGACTGCCGCTAACATTATCCAACGGCAGTTTGTCGAGGTGATCATTGCACCTGAGGTAGCTCAGGACGCCTTAAGTGCACTATCTGATAAACAGAATGTTCGGGTACTGGCGTGCGGTGCGTGGGGCAGCGCACCATCGGCAGGACTCGATTTCAAACGGGTCACCGGCGGTCTGCTGATACAGGACAAAGACACCGGCATGGTGTCAGAGCAGGACCTCAAAATAGTCAGCCAGCGCAAACCGGCCGATGATGAACTACGTGACCTCCTCTTTGCCTGGCGCGTTGCAAAATTCGTGAAATCCAATGCCATCGTGTATTGCAAGAACACCATGACCATCGGCATCGGTGCGGGACAAATGAGCCGTGTGTATTCAGCCAAGGTTGCTGCGATCAAAGCTGCGGATGAACAGCTTGAAGTCAAAGGCTCGGTTATGGCCTCTGATGCCTTCTTTCCATTCAGGGACAGCATCGATACCGCGCACGAAGCCGGTATCACGGCTGTGATACAACCCGGCGGCTCCATGCGTGACGAAGAAATCATCGCGGCAGTTGATGAGCACGGTATGGCCATGGTGTTCACGGGCATGCGCCATTTCCGCCATTAAGAACGCTGTGTGCATTCGCAGTACAGGCAAACCTTATCAAAACGTGCGCGCCGTTAGAGACAGTGCTGGAGACAGCGCCGGTTTTATGCGTAATGCGTACCTCAACCACACAATAACCTGCCGATGAACGTATTGATTATTGGCGCTGGCGGTCGCGAACATGCACTGGCCTGGAAAGTGGCGCAATCTCCCAAGGTCGAACGGGTGCTGGTTGCACCGGGCAATGCCGGCACAGCGCTCGAAGCAAAATGTCACAACACTGCAATCAGTGCCGATGATATCGAAGCACTGACTGACCTGGTCGCCAACCAATCGATTGATCTCACCATTGTTGGGCCCGAAGCACCACTGGTCGATGGTATCGTGGATACATTTCAGGCCAAGGGGCTGGCAATCTTTGGGCCCAGCAAGGCCGCGGCCCAACTCGAGGGCTCCAAGGCCTTCGCCAAGGACTTTATGCAACGTCATCACATCCCGACGGCGGCGTATGGTGTATTCACGGATATCGATGCCGCGGTTCGCTTTGTTGAAGACCAGGCTGCGCCCATCGTGGTCAAGGCCGACGGCCTGGCGGCCGGCAAGGGTGTAATCATCGCGCAGAACAAGGAACAGGCGATTGAGGCGATACATAACATGCTGGCAGACAACGCCTTTGGCGCCGCAGGCAACCGGGTCGTTATCGAAGAATTTCTAACCGGTGAAGAAGCAAGCTACATCTGCATGGTGGATGGCGAACACATCTTGCCGATGGCCACCTCACAGGATCATAAGGCGCGCGATGAGGGTGACCGCGGACCCAATACCGGGGGCATGGGTGCCTACTCACCGACACCGGTCATCACAGCCGAACTGGAGCTGCGCATTCAACAGGAAATCATCGAGCCGGTGGTGCAGGGAATGATCAGTGATGGATCGCCTTATCGCGGCTTTTTATATGCCGGGCTGATGATTTCACCGGCCGGTGACTTGAACGTTCTAGAATTTAATTGTCGTTTCGGTGACCCGGAAACCCAGCCCATTATGATGCGTCTGAACTCAGATCTCGTAGACCTCATCCAGGCGGCACTCGGCGGCACGCTCAACCGGGTAACGGCAACGTGGGATACACGGGCCGCCGTCGGCGTTGTACTGGCCGCAGGTGGCTACCCTGGAAGCTATGACAGCGGACAGATCATCACCGGGATACCGGAGTGCGAATCCGCTGACAGCAAGGTGTTTCATGCCGGCACAAAGCTCATCGATGGCCAGATCACGACCAGTGGCGGCCGGGTGTTATGTGTTGTGGGTTTGGGTGAAACGGTCAGCAGCGCCCAGCACAAAGCCTATGAAATTGCGAAAGGTATTCAATGGGCCGATGTGTTTTTTCGGCGCGACATTGGCTACCGGGCCATCGAACGCGAACAGGCGTAGTTAAAGGATAAAGAGTATTGAGATCTGACTGCAGGATGTCGTGTCAACGACACCTCAACGCACGGCATTAACGCTAGGCGCGTCTCATGGCGTCGAAAAATTCGGCGTTTACCTTGGTAGACTTGAGCTTATCGATTAAAAACTCCATCGCTACCAACTCATCCATGGGATGTAGCAGCTTGCGCAAGATCCACATTTTCTGCAGTTCTTCAGGATTGGTCAGCTTTTCTTCACGCCTGGTCCCCGATCGGTTGATATTGATTGACGGGTAAACGCGTTTTTCGGAAATGCGTCTATCCAGGTGCATCTCCCAGTTACCTGTTCCC
>BTQO01000092.1:0-6109 GCA_036985915.1 Gammaproteobacteria bacterium
AGCAGCGGCAGTTCAGCAAGCGTCTTTTTATTACTATCCTGAATACTTAGTGTGCGCTCTGTCATTGTGCATTCCTCTTGGCGGTAGTGATAGCACTGCAGTTGTTGTTTTAGTAACAATATTATTCCACGATTTTCAAAACTGACCTGGCAACCGGCTCTCCTGACGGGTAACGACCGTTTAAAAGCCTCAACTGCGCTTCGGGACGGCTCGATAGCTTAGATGTCGTCGCCATTTTCTTAAATGTTAGTCCGCGCTTGGCTGTGATTACACGCAGGTGCATCGGCTTGGCCAACTGCTTCTCGTGTGCTCTTAACGGCCTGAAACTTCTCGCAGTTGCCAAAAACATCCGGTCATAGCTGCCAAACTTGCGGTCATCCTTCGATGCACCGGCAAAGATATAGGCGCGCTTTTCATGATAGACCACTATATAGCGTGTCAACCGTGAACCAAAAGGTGTGCTGCCTCTTGCCAGCGCGGTATAACCGGTTAAACCATTATGATTGAATGCCGCGCCTTTACTCATATTATTGATCTTTAAGCGTTTTTGCATAAACGAACGCGGACTGATACGCCGATTCAGATCTTCCAGGGTCACCAGCAGCGATGCCTGGCCATCAGGCGGTTGCACGACCAGGCGGTCAGGCCGGTTTTCGACCCGCCAGCCGGTTGGAAACGCGAATGTCATGCCGAGTGGTCCGTGATAAAAACGGTTGCCACGCAAGATCCCGTCTTGCTCGGAGTCGCCGAATACCAATCCATCGATCTGGCGCAAGTAGGTTTCCCGGCCGTTTGATGTTTGACCCGTAGTGCTAAAACGCCCAGCAGCACCCACCACCTCTTTTAGACGTTGGTCATTGTCGGGGTGTGTCGCAAACAGGCCATGGTAGATACGTGGCTCACGGCCTTCCTCCTTGGCGAGCTGTTCTTCAAAGGCTTCCTGATCCTTGAGTTGCTGAATAACGCGTAACATTGCATTCGGATCGTAACCGCTCTTGGCGAGATACTCGGCACCCAAACGGTCGGCTTCGAGTTCATACTCCCGGCCATACCCGCGAACCAGTGCCGTACCCAGCACGTTGACCAGGTCGCCCGCACCACGCACACCACTGCCGGCGGCCAGAATACCGCCGAGAATACCGGTCAGGGTTTGCGCGCTTTGCTGCCTGACCGAATGCCGCGCGGTGACATGACCAATTTCATGGCCAAGAACCGCAGCCAGTTCGGCCTCGGATCCCAGGTAGGCAAGAATACCGCGAGTGATATAGATATAACCCCCCGGTAAGGCAAAGGCATTCACATCGGCACTGTCTAATACGGTAAACCGGTAGACCAGGTTGCTGCGATGACTATTGTTTGCCAGGCGTTCGCCAATCTGCTGCACGTACCCGGACAAGGCCCGATTGTCATATTCACGGTAGGTCTTTAATACTTCCGCATTGTATTCACGTCCCAGGCCGAGTTCGGTCTCTTCAGACATCAACACCAGGTCCTGTTGGCCGGTGACTGGATTGCGCGCGCAACCGGTCACGATCAGACCGGTCACAACCAGACACACCAAGATGCTCGGTAAAGTTCGACCCATGGGCTTAGTAATCGGGATGCACAGTGAGCGCATAAGGATGCCTGATGCGCATGCGTAATTCACCATGACGTTGAGTCAGGTAACCCCTGGCCTCGATCGTTTGACCCAATAGTCCTTCAAGATTCAATGACTTGAAGGTGCCAAGATCCGCGGCCGCGATACGCAACGCCAGACCACCCGCAAGGTTGAGCCACACGAAAGTGCCGCCGTGGCCAATCCGAACAATGCGCCCGGTGACAATCCGGTACCCACGATCCGATGGGGTTAATGACTCCGAGGGTATGGCCTGAAACCCGGGCAGTTGCCATATACCCAGTCGGCGTTCCCGTGCATACCGCTCAGCGGCCTGATAACACTCGGTATTTAAATGATTAGGGGGCACGATCAGCATCACGGCCAGCCCGCGCATCAGCATGATCCGGGTTATGTTACGTCCATCCTCAAGCAACACGTGCGCCAATAACCGGCCATAGCGATCCCGGCGCTCGGCATCAAATAACAAATGGACACCTGTTAGTTCACCCACCAAACGACGAAGTTCATCGCGTGCCAACACTGCAAACGGTTCTGCTGGACGCTCATCACGGGCCAACTCCGGGGTATCAAGCCCCACCAGGCGAAGTTTCCGCCCATCGGTTAAAAAAACCGTATCGCCATCATGAACGTACCTGATGTCGGCATCGCTGCGTGACAGGCCCTCATCGCAGCTACCGGCATATGCCGGGCTTGTGAGAATGAGCCCATAAACGAAAAAGGCGCCCCCTATGGACGCCCTCAACATGAGCATGGTTCGATTGGGACCGTTATTCCCGGCCATATTTACGGCGGAAACGGTCGACCCGGCCTGCGGTATCCACGATTTTCTGCTTTCCGGTGTAAAACGGATGGCAACTGGAACACACTTCAATACTCAAGTCACCACTGTGCGTGGAGCGCGTTTTGAAGCTGTTGCCACAACTGCAAGTGACCGTCAGTTCTGAATATTCAGGATGTATCTCGGGTTTCATCTCGGCTCGATCGTTATCTGGGTATACCAAAAGGGCGCGCCATGCTACTGACCCATCACACAATACACAAGGGTTGTGCGCCCTGCTCGGATCGCCGTCACCAAAGCCTGGTCGCAAGACCTCTGTTATCCACAGATTTTGTGGATAACTTTGTGCATGAATACCGTGTTAGTACCTATTACTAGGGGAAATATCGCCACAGGATACAAATTGTATAAATAGTGTCCTATTTTAATAAAATTAAATATATCATTAGGTTACGAATGTTTTTTATCGATAAATCACATGTCACTATGCAGATAAGCTGTGAAATCCGCTATTTTTGGCTCGCTTGATCGCTCCTGTGCATAAATAACAGCTAAAAACACCCATCGGTCCTGCACGCAGGGTCCAGTTCAGGCCTTCGTAGCGGCTTTTTTCCACGTTCGGGCAGCACACCCAGCAACAACTGATCCAGGAATCGAAGACCCATCGGGGTTGGACGAATACGTCGTGGCGTCGCGGTAACCAGCCCTTGCGCTGCAGCCGCACCTAAATGGGCCGCCAACCGGTCAGCCGAAAGACCCGTAAAGCGCTCATAGTGTGCCGGCGCAAACCCATCCACCAATCGTAGCGCGTTCATCAGGAACTCAAACCGGATGTCCGCTGATCCAAGCGTGCTGGCACCCCCGAGCGGGCCATCCGCTTGAACGGATGCAGTCATGTAGGCACGGGGCTGTTGCTTTTTCCAGTGACGCACAACGCCAGTGGGACCGGTCAGCTTGCTGTGTGCACCCGCACCAATACCCAGGTAATCACCGAAGCGCCAGTAATGGCCATTGTGTTGACAGCGAAAACCGGGCTTGGCCCAGGCCGATATTTCATAACGCCGAAATCCGTTCCTTCTTAACAGCTGCATGCCTGCCAGGTGCATACGCCATAGGTGTTCCTCGCCAGGTACATCGGGCCGATCCCGGCCAAAAACCGTGTTGGGTTCGAGCGTCAGTTGATACCAGGACACATGGGTCGGCGACAAGCTACATGCAACCTCAAGATCATTCATGGCCTGATTGATGGTCTGTCCCGGCAGGCCGTACATCAGGTCAATATTGATATTTTCAAAACCGGCATGGTGCGCGCATTGAACGGCTCGCCTGGCCTCGCGCGCATTATGAATACGACCGATGCGGGTGAGCAGGCCATCGGTAAAACTTTGTACCCCAATGGACAAACGGTTGATACCAGCACGTCGAAAGGCCTTGAATTTACCAGCTTCTGCGCTGCCCGGATTTGCCTCAAGGGTGATTTCCGCAGTTGGTGAAAGCAGCACGGTTGTATGCACGGCATCAAGCAGGCGCGCGATCGAGTCTGCAGAAAAAAGACTCGGTGTTCCGCCGCCAAAAAAGATCGACCGGATGGTTCGACCCTGAATACCCGGTGCCTCCGATGCCAGATCCTCTAACAGTGCACCCGTGTACCTAGATTGCGGCAGCGCCTCACGCAGTGGGTAGGAATTGAAATCACAATACGGGCACTTTTGTTCACACCAGGGTAGGTGCACATAGAGCGAAAGCGGTAGCAGCTGCATTGTGGCTCACACGTGTGCACGCCCATTGGCGCGTCAGTGCCAATCCAATGTCTTTAGCCCGGCCACCAGTGCACGGAGCGCCTGCCCACGGTGGCTCAGCCGATTCTTGGTATCACGATCCAGTTCAGCGGCGCTCATCCTGGCCCCCGGTACCCAGAACAAAGGATCATAACCAAAGCCGTTGTCGCCACGGGGTTCCGTCAAAATCCTGCCTTTCCAGGTGCCTTGGCAAATCAACGGTGTCGGATCCTCAGGGTGTCTGAGCATGACCATCAGGCATTGAAAGCGGGCCGACCGCGCCGATTCTTCAATGTCGGTAAGCGCAGATAGCAGTTTTTTGTTGTTGTCCTGATCGTTCGCATCCGGGCCGGCATAACGCGCAGAATAAATACCCGGTGCACCATCCAGCGCATCCACTTCCAGCCCGGAATCATCTGCGATTGCGGGCAGGCCGGTGTGTGCTGCTGCATGACGCGCTTTCAAGATGGCGTTTTCGACAAAGCTCAAACCCGTTTCATCGGCACCGGTCACGTTCAGATCAGACTGCGCCACCACGTCGATATCGCCCCCGGCCAGCATGGCATTAAGTTCGCTTAACTTGCCACGGTTCGAGGTCGCCAGTATCAATCGTCGCCTCATGATGCCAGTGCCTGTAGCTGAACCTTGAACAACTGCTTGATACCACCGGCTGCCAGCACCAGCATCTGGTCCAGTTCGGCCTGGCTAAAGGCCTTGCCTTCGGCGGTTCCCTGCACCTCGATAAAACCACCGGCATCATTCATGACCACGTTCATATCCGTACCGGCGACCCGATCTTCCGCGTAATCCAGATCGAGCACCGGCACACCGTCATAAAGCCCCACCGATACCGAGGCCACTGCACCGTGTACCGGATCGCTTTCGATGACCTTGGTCTCGATCAGCTTGCGCACTGCCAATACCAACGCTACATACGCGCCGGTGATGGACGCGGTACGGGTGCCGCCATCCGCCTGGACGACGTCGCAGTCCACGGTAATGGTTCGCGCACCCAATGCTGCAAGATCAACCACCGCGCGCAGTGACCGGCCGATCAGGCGCTGGATTTCCAGTGTGCGGCCACCCTGTTTCCCCCGGGCGGCTTCACGAGCAGTCCGTGTATTGGTCGCACGCGGCAACATGCCATACTCGGCGGTCAACCAGCCCTGCTTTTTGCCTTTTAAAAAAGGCGGAATCCGTTCCTCTACGCTGGCTGTGCACACCACGCGGGTCGCGCCAAATTCAACCAGCACAGAGCCTTCTGCATGCATGGTAAAGTCGGGTGTAATTCGAATTGTTCTAAGCTGATCGGGTGCTCGTTGACTGGGTCGCATGGGTTTATACGTTCAATGTGATTAAATGAGATGCACATTATAACGATACACTTGGAACCACACGCTAAATTGGAATCGAAAACATGACGCACAGCATGACCGCCTTCGCCCGCCAGACGCACAGCGCACCATGGGGAGAAACCGCCTGGGAAGTGCGCAGCGTCAATCACCGCTACCTTGAGATCAGTCTGCGCCTACCCGAAGAATGCCGCAAACTGGAACCGCGCATACGCGAACAGGTCAGCGCCCGGCTCAACCGCGGCAAGATCGACGTGACACTGCGCATCAGCTGGAATCCTGGTGATGCGCAACCCGCGCTGAACAAGACACTGGCCAGGCACATTGCCTCGTTGAGTCATGAGGTTCAACCGCTTTTGGGTGATACCCATCCCGCCGACCCGATTGCCTTGCTCCGCTGGCCAGGTGTCGTGGCGGAACCCGAACGTGACATGGCGCCCGTCTATGAAGCCGTCATGGCAGCGCTCGATAAGGCGCTCGATGACCTGGTGGATACACGATCACGTGAAGGTGCGCGATTACAAACGCTCATTACCGAGCGCTGCCAACTTCTATCCGAACAGGTCGCCAATGTCAGGAC
>BTQO01000093.1:0-6098 GCA_036985915.1 Gammaproteobacteria bacterium
TGGCTTCATCGAAACGATCACCGCCGATACGTACCGAGGAGGCATAGACGATACCCCGAAGCGAGATCACCGCGACTTCCGAGGTGCCGCCGCCGACATCCAGCACCATCGAGCCGCGCGCCTGATCGACGGGCAACCCGGCACCAACGGCTGCGGCCATGGGTTCTTCGATCAGGTAGACCTTACGTGCACCGGCGCCCTCAGCGGAATCCCGAATCGCACGCCGTTCAACCTGCGTCGAGCCATACGGCACGCAGATCAGCACCCTTGGGCTGGGGCGATACAGGCGCGATTCATGCACCTTACGGATGAAGAACTGCAACATCTTCTCCGTGAGCTCGAAATCGGCAATCACCCCGTCTTTCAGCGGACGCTTGGCCGTAATATTCCCGGGCGTGCGGCCCAGCATACGCTTGGCTTCAGTGCCGACCGCCTCGATTTTGCTGCCACCACGGCCATGTTCTTCCCGAATCGCTACCACAGATGGCTCATTAAGAACGATTCCCTGGCCGAGCGCGTAAATCAGCGTGTTTGCAGTGCCAAGATCAATCGATAAATCGTTGGAGAACAGTCCCCAAATCCGTTTCAGCATGTGTTATCCCGTTAGTTCAAGCACAAAACGACTACTGTACATGCGGGGTGGAGTCCCGGCAAGGTGCTAAGGGGGTGAAAAGGCTGCATAAATTGGCCCTGATATGGTAACTTGCGCGCGCATTTACAGGCTTAAACCCATGGCACTCAAAGAAGACGACGTACGAAAAATCGCTCATCTGGCAAGACTCGCCATAGACGATGCCGATATTCCCCAATATGTCCAGGAACTGTCCCGGGTGCTCGAGCTGGTAGAGCAAATGAGCACGGTCAACACCGATAACGTACAACCGCTCGCCCATCCGCTGGATGAAAGCCAACGGCTGAGAAAAGATGAAGTAACAGAAATCAACGAACGCGAGCACTTTCAATCGATTGCACCAGCAACGGAAGACGGTTTGTATCTTGTCCCCAAGGTTATCGAGTAAGGCGCGCATAATGCATAACAAAACCCTGGCCGAATTGAGTGCTGGATTGGCAAACGGTGAATACACTTCCGTTGAATTGACGCGCCACTTTCTTGATCGCGCCAATGAACTCAATCCTGAACTAAACGCCTATACTACTATCACTGCTGAACAGGCATTGGCTGAAGCCCAAAGCGCAGACAAGAATCGAAGTGCGGGCAATGCTGGCGCATTGACAGGCATACCCATGGCGCACAAGGATATTTATTGCACACGCGGTGTGCGCACATCGTGCGGTTCACGCATGCTGGATAATTTTATTGCGCCTTACGATGCGCATGTTGTTACGCAGTTGAAAAAAGCCGGCATGGTCATGCTTGGCAAATTGAATATGGATGAATTCGCGATGGGTTCATCGAACGAAACCAGTTATTACGGACCTGTAAAGAATCCCTGGAACCATAATTGTGTGCCCGGCGGATCGTCTGGCGGATCGGCCGCCGCAGTTGCTGCGCGATTAACCCCGGCAGCAACCGGTACCGATACGGGTGGTTCCATCAGGCAACCCGCAGCACTCTGTGGTGTCACTGGCATCAAACCAACTTATGGCCGTGTATCCCGGTACGGGATGATTGCCTTTGCTTCAAGTCTTGACCAGGGCGGACCCATTACGCGAACCGCGGAAGATGCAGCCATGATGCTCAATGCCATGGCCGGGTTTGACCAGCGTGATTCCACCAGTGTGGACCGTGCAGTACCGGATTACACCCACCACTTAACGGATGATATCAAGGGACTGAAGATTGGTGTGCCCAAGGAATATTTCGAGGAAGGTCTGGATGATAAGGTGAGAGCGGTGATCGAGGCGGCATTAAGTGAATACGAATCGCTCGGTGCCAAGTGTGTTGAGATCAGTTTGCCGAATTCGGCAATCGCAGTTCCTACCTATTATGTCGTTGCACCTGCCGAGTGTTCTTCAAACCTGTCGCGTTTTGATGGTGTTCGGTTTGGTTACCGTTGCGCAGATCCAAAAGATTTGATCGATCTTTATTGCCGTTCGCGTGCCGAGGGGTTCGGCGCGGAGGTCAAACGACGCATCATGATCGGCACCTATGCGCTGTCCGCCGGGTACTATGATGCCTACTACTTGAAGGCCCAGAAACTTCGGCGCCTTATTAGCGATGATTTTAAAAACGCATTTGAACAAGTCGATGTCATCATGGGGCCAACAACGCCCACCACGGCGTTTCGGCTCGGTGAGAAAACGGATGATCCGGTCACGATGTATCTCTCGGATATTTACACTATTGCAGTCAACCTGGCCGGATTACCCGGCATGTCGATCCCGGCCGGTTTGATCGATGGTTTACCGGTGGGGCTGCAGTTGATCGGGAATTACTTCAGCGAGGAAAAACTGCTCAATGTGGCGCACCGTTATCAGCAGGCAACCGACTGGCATCGACAGTCGCCGCCCGGGCTTTAGACAGGCGAACCGGTTATGCAATGGGAAACAGTTATCGGCCTTGAAATCCACGCGCAGCTTGCGACGAAGAGCAAGATATTCTCATCCGCCGCAACACAATATGGTGCAGAACCGAACACCCAGGCCTGCGCCGTTGATCTGGGCTTGCCGGGTGTATTGCCGGTACTTAATACCGAGGCGGTGCGTATGGCAGCCAAGTTCGGCTTGGCCACGGGCTGCAACGTTGAGCACCATTCGGTTTTTGCGCGTAAAAATTATTTTTACCCGGACTTGCCGAAGGGCTACCAGATCAGCCAGTTCGAATTACCCATCGTTTCGCAGGGACATATCGAGGTGCAGATCGATGACGGTCACAGCAAGACCATCGGCATCACGCGCGCACACCTGGAAGAAGACGCCGGCAAATCGCTGCATGATGATTATCATGGCATGACGGGGATTGATCTCAATCGTGCGGGCACACCTTTACTGGAAATTGTTTCCGAGCCGGATATGCGTTCGCCAAAAGAGGCGGTAGCGTATATGAAGGCCATCCACGAACTGGTGCGCTACCTGGAGATTTCCGATGGCAACATGCAGGAGGGTTCGTTCCGTTGCGATGCCAACATCTCCGTGCGTCCAAAAGGTGAAGCATCATACGGCACACGTGCCGAGATCAAGAATCTTAATTCCTTCCGCTTTGTTGAAAAGGCGATCAACTATGAGATTGAACGCCAGATCGACGTGCTTGAGGGCGGTGGCGAAGTGGTTCAGGAAACACGACTTTACGATAGCGCAAAAGACGAAACGCGTTCCATGCGCTCCAAGGAAGAAGCCAACGATTATCGTTACTTTCCTGATCCCGATCTCCTGCCGGTATTGCTGGATGATCAATTCCTGGAGGAAGTCAAAAAAAGTCTGCCTGAGCTACCCTGGGAAAAACGCGCACGGTTTGTATCGCAATATGAACTGAGTCCATACGATGCCAATGTGCTGTCCTCAAGCCGTGCAATGGCGGATTATTACGAGCAGGTGGTTGATGCCGTGGGTGGCGATGCCAAGCTGTGCGCCAACTGGGTAATGGGCGAGTTATCCGGTTTTCTCAACAAGGAAGGTCTGGATATAACCTCCTCACCGGTCACGGCCGATCTTTTAGCCGGAATGCTCAAACGTATACAAGACAACACCATTTCAGGAAAGATTGCCAAGGAAGTGCTTGAGGCAATGTGGGCAGGCGTTGGTGATGCCGATGCCATCATTGAGCAAAAGGGGCTCAGGCAAATTACCGATAGTGGGGCAATCGAGCAGATGATCGACCAGGTGCTTGAAGCCAACCCGAAACAGCTTGAACAATATCGGTCTGGTCAGGAAAAACTGTTTGGATTTTTCGTGGGCCAGGTAATGAAGGCCACCAAGGGCAAGGCCAATCCCAATCAGGTCAACGAAATTTTAAAAAATAAACTCTCATCGTAAATCCAACTGGGTCTTGGATGGCCCGTCTGCCATACTCTGATATGAATTTGGACTGTGTGTGCGGCGATCATGCTAACGCTTGAGAAGGATTTTATTCAGCGCTTCTTGTTCGAAGGCCTGAGCATTCGTGCTGTTCTGGTTCAGCTGGATGCCAGCTTTCAAGCTGTTACCGAGCGCCGCGTATACCCTGACGATATTCGGGATTTGATCGGCCAGTCCATGGCTGCTACCGCGTTGCTCGCCTCAACGATCAAGTTCAAGGGGAATCTCATTTTACAGATGCAGGGTGAGGGCGATATCACCTACTTGGTTGCACAATGCACCCACAATCGCCAATTGCGCGCCATGGCGCGTTGGTCGAATGAACCCGAAACGGGGCTTTCCCTGGATGTGCTGTTCCCGGAGGGTCGTATTGTGATTACCATCGAATCAGAAGAATGGCGCGAACCTTACCAGGGCATGGTGGCCATCGAAGACTCGCACCTGGAATCAGCGCTGGCGCGCTATTTCTCGCTATCCGAACAGCTCGAAACCCGTTTGTGGCTGGCGGCCGATCCCCTCAGGGCGGCCGGACTGTTGATCCAGCGTTTGCCGGGCGAGTCGGATCAGGAAGACTGGCGTCGCGTTGAGTTGTTGGCTGCCACACTCACCCGGGATGAACTGTTGGAGCTGCCGGCCACTACCTTGATGCGCCGCTTGTTTCATGAAGAAGACTTGCGTGTCTTTGAACCGGACGTGATGTCGTTTCGTTGTACCTGCAGCCAGGAGCGAATCACTGAAACCTTGCGCATGCTTGGCGAGCAGGAGGTGAGTTCTATATTAAGCGAAGAAGGGCGCGTGGAAGTGCGTTGCGAATTTTGTAACCAGCCCTATATGTTTGATGCGGTGGATGTATCCGGTGTGTTCGCGGTTATTAACCTGCCAACGGTCACCAAGAAGTTGCAATAAGCGCCACGATTTGTATTACAAGCAATATCGGTTAAGCAAGCACGCCAGTTCAAATTCGGGTTATCGAGTTAATTTTATGAGCAGTTATTGCTGCTTTGTTTGCACGACGATTACATTGTCGATGATTGTGACAGCAGATTAAGGATCTATCGTAATGATTGGCAAGTACCGGCTTTCGGCCTATAGTCAATCCCCCATAAATAATGCATATCTGCGATTCAGTATCACGTATTGCGAGTGAACTGATGCCATGCAGTGCAGTGTATGATCCAATGAGGATCCTTGATTAATGACTATCGCAGTTGATATTGCCGTCGCCATCGTTGCCTTGTTGCATGGCGCATTTCTGGTTCTGGAAATGTTCCTGTGGAACAAGCCCTTCGGCCGGCGGGTGTTCGGACTGAGCCCGGAACTGGCCGATCAAACGGCCCCGCTCGCAGCCAATCAGGGCCTTTATAATGGGTTTCTGGCCGCCGGGCTTGTCTGGAGCCTGCTGGCAAATCCATTTGATCACTATTTAAAGATATTCTTTTTAAGTTGCGTGATTATCGCCGGCGTGGTGGGGGCGATGACGGTCAAACGAGCCATCTTCTGGATCCAGGCCATGCCGGCTATAGTTGCTTTGGTGCTTGTATATATGGCGGGACTGCAACTACCGCCGTCCTTTTATTAATACGAAGTGACTAACCATAGAATGCCTGCAAGCGAGGAGGAACAACCTTCGGGCAGATTCAAAGACGTTGTCAGTAACTACTGAATAAACAGGGGGACTGACCACAGCCCGGCCCCCTTGATCTTTTGTCGGCACTGCACGTTCTGCCGCCATCACCCGCTGCTCGATACCGGGCGCATGCCCCCCAGTATGTCTGCTCGCGCAGCGGTAAACCGCGAACCAATAGGCTTCCCACGAGGGCGCCCTAACGCCCCGGAACCGCAACAGGCGGTGAATCAGCCTTTTTCTTGCATTTGTTAATAATAATCATTATCATTCGCAAATACAAAGTGGGTGTTGACGTAATTCTTAAAATTTGAGGAGTACCTTATGTTTGTTCAAATACAACGGGCCATCATGCTTGGCGCAGGCATGTTGTTACCCTTTTCCATGCCGGTCAATGCAGCTGAGTTATCGGCCAATGGCGATATCCGCGCGGGATTTTTTTCGCTGCATCGTGATAAACGCAATGGCGATGAGGATGTGACCGATGAATGGCGGTTGC
>BTQO01000094.1:0-6038 GCA_036985915.1 Gammaproteobacteria bacterium
TAAATAGGCAAAACCGGCATCGGCAGCACCACCAATAATCATGCCTATAACACCAACTACAAAAACCTTTAAATAGGGTTTTAGGTAACCAAGCAGGCGTCGGTATACCACCATACCGCGTGCCATATCCGGCTGATTGGACATCGCGTTATTGAGTATCGCGCTGCTGTATGGTTGCAATAAATACGCGCACCAATCCTATCTGACTCGCAACATCCATAGCGGTAACAACTGACTGATGAGGCGTGCGTGCATCAGCACGAATAGTAAAGGGCATATCGGTGTTACCCTGAACAACTACCTCAATCGCGCGCTTCAGGGTCTTGGGTTCATTATTTACCAGTTCCCTGCCATTAACATAGTAAACACCTTCAGCGCTGATCAGGATCTCCAGCGGAGTATCCGGTTTTTCTATCGCTTTCTGAGAGGCGCTGGGTAATACCAGTTGCAACAAGGAAGATTTTTCAAATGTGGTCGAGACCATAAAAAAGATCAACATCAAAAACACGACATCGATCAACGATGTCAGGTTTATCTCCGGATCTTCTGTGCGGCGCGGTTTGAGATTCACCGTTTGCGTTTCCGTCTTGAAACTGGTCCCGGCGCGGTTACCGTGTTTGTTTCTTTGCGCTCACCATGAATGACTTCCACCAGCAACAACGCCTCTTCTTCCATTCTGACGACAAGCTCATCAACACGGCCTTTAAAGAACCGGTAAAACAACAGCGCCGGAATGGCAATGATCAATCCTGCGGCTGTCGTAATCAAAGCTTCTGAAATACCTGAAGCCAATGCCTGTGGATTACCCACCCCACTTTCTGTAATGGCTGCAAAAACCTTGATCATGCCCAACACCGTACCCAAAAGACCAAGCAAAGGCGTGATTGCTGCGATTGTGCCCAGTGAATTTAGGAAACGTTCCAACTCGTGGACAACATGCCGGCCAGTGTCTTCAATCGCTTCTTTCATGATTTCACGGCTATGGGCAATATTGACCAGGCCCGCTGCCAGAATCCTGCCCAGTGGCGAGCCCCGCAGTTCATTGATCTTGTCTCGATCAGTTGATCCGCTTTTTGCCAGATCCCATGCCTGATGGACCAGATTGGCGGGCAATACACGTTTTTCCTGCAGCGACCAGAACCGCCCAACGATGATGGCCAGGGCGATAATTGAGCACAGGATAATGGGCACCATGACCCACCCCCCGGCCATTACAATTTCAAACACTTGAACTCCTTACATATAGATAAAACCCAACCTGGGCACGCATCATAATGGATTTCATGTGCACTTGGCTGCAACTCTATGAAGATGCGCTCCAATCGCGCGGTCGACAACGGGCAAATACCCGTTATTCACGGCGATTCTGCCCCTGACTATGCCAAAACCGCCTGGCGGCCTCACGGTAGCGTGATGGTTGCGCAATACCCGATAGCGGATCAATCATAAAGCGAATCTCGCCATGGCTTGTGCTATCCAGCAACTCGATGCCTAAGCGCCGGTATCGTTCCTGTATTTCGGGCCGGGGTAATTGGTAGCGGTTTCGATAACCGACCGGAAACAAAACATATTCAGGTGAAACCGCCTGAACGAATTCTATCGTCGAAGATGTCTTGCTACCGTGGTGCGGTACAACCAGGATGTCGCTTTTCAAGGTCTTGCCCAGCCGCTTGAGCATGGCACGCTCTGCCTTCTTTTGAATATCGCCCGGGAGCAACACAATACCGCCGGGGGCGCGAACCTGGAGCACACAGGAACCGTTGTTACCGCGCCAGCGTTGCGTGCGATCGGGGTGCAAGATCGCAAAATCCACGCCATCCCATTGCCAGGTCATCCCTGCCTGGCAGGGTTCGGGTTCGCGGCCGGGTATTTTCTCACGTACATTGGAAATAACCCGCTTAACAGGCATCTCCTGCAAAATAGCCCCCGCGCCACCACTATGGTCATTGTCGGAATGACTGACCAGGAGTGTGTCGATAGAGGTAATTCCCCGGGCACGCAAGAATGGCAATACCGCCAGTCGTGCAACATTAAAGTGGTCGCCGCGCATAGCCCCGGTGTCATATAACAAGGTGTGCTGATTGGTTTGAACCAGGGCAGACAACCCCTGACCCACATCGATCAGGCTGAATGTCACGGCACCCGGGACCGGTCTGGCCGGCGCAACCAGAAAAAGGGGCATCAGGTAGATCACCCCCAACCAGCGCAGCGGTACGCCACGGGGCGCCAATAACAAACCGGCCCCCAGAACCGCACTGATCAGGGCCCAAATACCGGGCGTCGCTGAATGCCACTGCGCATAGGGCAAATCGGCCGCCTGGTGCAACACCCACATCAACCCTTGCATGCTCTGATCGGCCAGCTGCAACAATCCGTCACCCAGGTAATTGGCAACCGGCATGACACTCAACCCTAACAGGGTCAGGGGTAACGTGATAAGACTCACCCACGGGATCGCCAACAGATTCACAACGGGGGCTACGATGGATGCCTGCTGAAAGAACGCCAAAGACACCGGCAAAATACCAATCGCAATCCCCCATTGCAGGCGTCCCCAATACACCAGCTTTCGATGCGGCGGCCGCCGCCTGGCTGCATGCATGTACACAATGATTGCGACTGCGGCAAACGACAACCAGAACCCGGGCGACACCGCGGCAGCCGGATCCCATACCAAGACTGCGATTAACGCCAGGGACAAACCGTGGCCGGGGGTTGCCGTGCGGCGCAATAACAGCGCGCCCAACAATACAGCAAGCATCACCAAAGCACGTTGGGTCGGTAACGAAAAACCGGCTAAGGCCGCATACGCAGTACCCGATACGAGGGCTGCAAACGCACCAGCCAGCTGCGCGGGGCAGATAAGACACAGTGAAGACAGCGAACGCCAGACGCGGGCGACGACCATAAAGGCAAATCCTGCAACCAGGCCAATATGCAGCCCGGAAATGGCCATCAGGTGCGCGGTTCCGGAACGCCTTAAGTCGGTCCACTGACTGGCGCTGATCTCATGCCGTACACCCACGGCCAATGCCTGAATCAAGCCCGAGGTCGTGCTGCGATCCAATGCCCTGTCCACAGACTGTGCAATAGATTCGCGCAGCCGGGTCCACCAATACACGCCCGGTCCTGCATCCAAAAGTACTGCCAGCTGACGCACCCGGACATACCCCGTTGCAGTAATTTTGCGCCTGAATAACCACCCTTCATAATCCAGTCCACCCGGATTCATAAATCCGTATGGCCGCTTCATCCGGACGGTGAGTATCCACTGCTGACCTGCGGATAACGGTTCGGTAGTCCGGCCATACCAGGACACTCTCAATCGCGCAGGAAACGGTTCGATGCGGCGACCAAATAAGGCCGCATCAACCTGAAATTCGAATCGTGTTGCGCGCTGATACTGCTCGGGAATCGTGGCAACATGGCCAATCACGACCACATCTTTACCTTCCCACTGCTCAGGCAAAGAAATGGGCTGATTGATGTGGGCAAATAACAGCGCCCAACTAAAACCACCGATGATCCAGGCCAGCGGCCGAAAAACGCCTATTCGGGTATACAGCAGCAGACATGGGATAATGGCCAGCGACCACGCGATGGACGGCAGGTCAGACCGCACCATCAGCAGCATGACGCCTGCCAGAAAACATAAGGCGCACAGGGCCAACGGGGGACTGCCCGCCAACGTGCGGAAGTATGCTAGATTTAGTCTTATATTATTCAGCTAACTTACCATTATTTAAGTATTTTTATTATTTAACCTGATGCCCAAGAAGCTATTACTTAAGGTTTTGACCGATCACTGGCGTATCCGGGAGCACCCTTCGCTAAGCTTCCTGGGCACCCGGTTACATGACCCAAACCTGTTTCATATCACTGAACGGTCGCTTTCGGGTGGCTTTGCCGTTGGCCTGTTTGTGGCGTGGGTACCGCTTCCGTTTCAAATGATACTGGCTGCACTAATCGCGATCTTCGCCCGGGTTAACCTGCCGGTATCGGTCATCCTGGTCTGGATTACCAACCCGATCACCATGCCCGCGATGTTCTACCTGGCATACCGGATTGGCCTGCTACTCATCGGCGAGCCGGAGGGGCAATTCAGCTTTGAATTGAGCATCGACTGGTTTCGTTTCCAGCTGGTTCATGTCTGGGAGCCATTATTATTAGGCTGCGCAATCTTAGGCATCTTAAGTTCGGTGGCCGGCTATATCGTTGTGCGCCTGGCGTGGAAATCCCGATTTGTTCGACTCATCGTACTCAAATCACAACGCAAACTGCGTGACCGCAAACACCACACTCCACCTGAGCAATAGTACATAATTTATTGATTATAGTAATTTTCCCTGCTCAAGATGGATAATCCGATCCATGCGTGCCGCGAGCTTTGTGTCGTGGGTGACCACCAGTAGCGCTGTGTTGAGCGTTTGATTGAGTTCCAGCATCTCGTTGAATACCTTATCGGCGGTATGTCCATCCAGATTACCCGTGGGCTCATCGGCCATGACACATTTTGGGCGGGTAACCAAAGCACGCGCAATGGCGGCGCGCTGACGCTCGCCCCCGGAGAGTTCTGCCGGCTTATGGGTTAACCGTTGGCCAAGGCCTAAGCGGCTGAGCATCGCGTTTGCCTGGCTGGCAGCTTCATGGTCACTGACACCACGAATCAGCAATGGCATGGCCACATTTTCCTGTGCAGTGAATTCCGGCAACAGGTGATGGAACTGATAGACAAACCCAAGCGCCTGGTTGCGCAGGTTACCCCGCGCTACTTCACCCAAGGCGTAGACATCCTTGCCGTCGATCCAGACCGTGCCCGCTGTGGGCGCGTCCAATCCGCCCAACAGGTGCAACAAGGTGCTCTTTCCAGCACCCGAGGGACCAATGATCGCGACACGCTCGCCAGCGGCTATGTTCAGATCAACGCTGCTCAGTACCCGAATGTTGAGTCCGCCCTGCTGGTATGCCCTGCTCAAACCATGGCAGGCCAACACCGGTTCATGGGTACCATTACTCATAGCGCAGCGCCTCAACCGGATGCGTTCGTGCTGCGGTCCACGCAGGATACAAAGTGGCCAACACACTCAAGACAAAGGTCAACGTGCTGATACCTGCAACATCCATCCAGACGAGTTTTGAGGGTACCTCGCTGATGTAATAAATATTGGGGTCCAAAAAACGCATATTGAATTGTTGTTCTATGAATTGCACCAGGCCTTGCAAGTTGCTCGACAATGCAATGCCACCCGCCATTCCGAGCAAGGTTCCGAACAGGCCTATTACCGTGCCTTGAATCATAAATACAGACATCACACGGCGTGGTGCAAGACCCAACGTGCGCAAGATGGCAATATCGGAAGCCTTGTCGGTGACGACCATGACCAGTGTTGAGACGATATTAAAAGACGCAACCGCAATAATCAGGGATAAAATCACGAACATCACCATTTTTTCCATTTGCACAGCACGGAAAAAATTGGCGTGCCGGCGTGTCCAATCACTCACCCGGTATGCACTGCCCAATTGCTGCTCTAGCTGATATCGAACACGTGGCGCGTTAAACAAGTCATCGGTTTTGATGCTAAGCCCGGTCACATTCTCTTTCATGCGATAAAGCCTTGCAGCATCCTGGTAATGCATCAACACCGTGGCCGAGTCATATTCCTGCATACCAATTTCAAATATACCCACAACCGTGAAGCGTTTTAGTCTCGGCAAGATACCAGCGGGCGAAGCATTGATCTGCGGTGTGATCACCGTGACTTTATCACCCAGCCATACACCGAGGGCATAGGCAAATTCACTGCCCAAAACGACGCCAAACTTACCGGGAACAAGCTCTTCAAGCCTGCCGGCCTTCATATTTTCCCTGATCTTTTCTGCCTGAGGATCAAGTGCGGGATCAATACCATGAACCAGACCTGCTTTCACATTGCCACCCTGGGTCAGCATCGCTTCACCATCAACGTAGGGTGCAATCGCAACGATATGTTCCTGATTCAGCAGGCGCTGCCGTACATCCGGCCATCGGCTGAGCT
>BTQO01000095.1:0-6001 GCA_036985915.1 Gammaproteobacteria bacterium
AGCAATTCAAACTACTTCTTGATACCACACTTTGGTTATAACCGCATGTTGAGCGCTGATAGTTCGTTTGGTGTGTCAGTGTACGGTAACGGTGGTATGAATACGGATTGGTCCAAGAGCGCTCAGGGTGGCGGTGGCACATTTTTCGGTACTCCATTCGGTAGTGGGAAAGGGGCATCTGGTGTTGACCTGATGCAGTTGTTCATCGCGCCGACCTATTCGCGGAAGTTTGGCAACAATGCCTCTTGGGGCGTCAGCGCCATCCTGGCTTATCAGCGTTTTAAGGCCGAAGGCCTATCGGCGTTTGGTGGGTTTGCAGCGGACGGTACTGCTGATGACTTAACTGATAATGGCTATGACAGTTCCACCGGTGCTGGTATAAAGATAGGCGTTCAGGGCGATGTTTCACCGGGTCTGACGTTGGCGGCATCCTATCAGAGCCGAATCTACATGAGTGAGTTCGATGACTATTCGGACCTGTTTGCTGAACAAGGCGATTTCGATGTGCCACCCACGATGACAGTGGGACTGGCCTTCAAGCCCAATCGGACTATGGTCTTCACGGCCGATGTGCAGAAAATATGGTTCAGCCAGATCGACTCGATCGGTAATCCTTTTTCTAATATCTTCAACTGTGGTGCTGGTGTTGTATCAAACTGCATGGGGGGTGATAACGGTGTTGGCTTTGGCTGGGATGATATGACCATCTTAAAGCTGGGTTTTCAATGGGAGACCAGCAACGACTGGACCTGGCGCGTGGGCTATAGCCATGGCAATCAGCCGATTGGCTCAACCGAGGTGTTGTTCAATATTTTAGCACCGGCGGTTATAGAGGATCACTTCACCTTCGGTTTTACCAGGCAATGGAACAAGAATAGCGAAATCAACTTCGCGGCCATGTATGCACCGAAAGAGACCGTCAAGGGGACGGTGCCAACAGGATTTTTTCTTGGCAATCCTGCGCAACCTCTTGAGCTTTCCATGTATCAGTACGAGTTCGAACTGAGTTACGGCGTGCGCTTCTGATTGTTCAGGCACACTTTAGCAATAACGGGGCCATGTGTAAGCATGGCCCCTTTTTTGTATTGCTTATGTAATGGGTTTATCCAGGCTTGAACTTAGCGTTAATCCATGTGTCGTAATAAACCGTTAAGATAACCAATATGTCAGACAGACGCTTACAGGTATTTCACACGGTGGCGCGGCTGCTCAGTTTTACCAAGGCGGCTGAGACGCTGCACATGACGCAGCCAGCCGTTACCTTCCAGGTCAGGCAGCTCGAAGAACAGCTCAATACGCGTTTGTTCGACCGTACCCATAACCGGATCAGTCTTACTGAAGCGGGCAACATCGTGTTTACATACGCTGACCGTATATCTGCGTTGTATCAGGATATGGAAAATGATGTGCGTGAAATCACAGGCGAGGTCAGTGGAACAATTGTGCTGGGGGCGAGTACCACCATTGCAGAATATATGTTGCCGGTGTTGCTCGGCGATTTTAAAACGAAATTTCCGGATGTAGGCATTCAGCTCAAGGTTTCGAACACCGAAGGCATCGTATCGCTGGTTGAAAATAACGCGATTGATATTGGGGTGGTTGAGGCAACGGTCCACAACAAAAATCTGATTGTTGAGGTTTGTCGCGATGATCAGCTGGTGGGGGTTACTCCACGCAACCATCCTCTTACAGGCAGGGCGAGCGTTTCTGCCAGAGAATTTCTTGGTTACCCGTTCATTTGCCGTGAGGAAGGGTCCGGAACGCGCGAAGTGATCAATGAATATCTTGAGGACGCAGGACTTGCGAATGAAATCAAGATTTGCATGGAACTGGGCAGCCCTGAGTCCATCAAGGGTGCCGTAGAATCGGGTATGGGTGTTTCCATATTATCGACTGCGGTTATAGGCAAGGAACTCAAGCTTGGCACGTTATCTACAGTGATCCTTGACCCGCCACTGCATAGAACGTTTTCGTTTGTGTATAAAAAGCAAAAATTTCGTATTCATGCTGTTGAGGAGCTTCTGGATTTTGCACGCAATTACTGCAAGGAACACCGCGGAGATCCTTTATAGTCACCTTTTACAGCGCGCCAAGAGTGAGATACCACACCAACCAGGTAAAATTCCCAGGGAAACCTCCGATTAATTCAGAGCTTCCCTGGATTTGCATGCAGGAGCCGTAACATATATGTATGAACTACTCGTCTGGATTGATGATAAAACCGATAAAGATATCGAGTGCCCGGATCTTGAGAGCGCACTTCGCGCTGTCAATGGTTATTTCTTAACACTTGGCGATGGGTTTGCCCGCTTACCATTCGACGCTGAAGTTGATGACAAGGGCAGAATTGTTCAGATGAGCCTGCAAACCAATCCTGATGAAAAGTTCTGGCAGGCTATTTATGCCACCCGTAAATCTGGCTCGCATACATTTCTGATCAAGCGCGTTGTTAAAGCTAAAGAGGATGGAACCTGGCATGCACCGATAAGTAAATACCGTGGCGGCGGGGCCGCACTGGTTGCTGCACAAAAATCATCAATTGCAGATGTCGTCTATCTGAATGGCTACAAGTTAACGGGCGATTCTGAATTTGGCGGGTTTCGCGATTACCTGCTGGCAGCAGCTGACCGGTTGTGTGATCAGGGCGATATAGTCGGCGGCATCATGGCTGTCGGGCGCTTTAAGCCGCTCATGAATATTTCTCAGCCACCCACGGACGAAGAGTTGGCCTTTTTACTTGATCTGGTGTGTGAAGCCGGTGAGTAGGTAGCACTATCTGGCATGATTATATGAAGCCGCGCGACAAGAAAATATTGGACTTGTTTCGTGCGCTTGATAAACAGGCGCAGGAAAGTTTACTGGATTATGCATCGTACCTGGCTGAACGCGGATCGGCATCAGAAACAGATTTGCAGGAACCGGATGTATTGCCAAGACCTGATGAAGAAACAGTAATCAAGGCATTACAACGTTTGTCAAAGGGCTATTCTATGCTTAATCAAGCCAGCCTGTTACACGAAACATCAGGACTGGTCACGAAGCATATACTACAAGGTCGAAGTGCAAAGGATGTCATTGATGAACTGGAAACTGTGTTTGAACGTTATTATCAGGAATATCTGCAAGCATGGCACGCAGAAAACAAGGGTGGGCAATCATCCACCGGTAACCAGTGATTGTAAGCCGGGTATGTAATTACCATGTTGAGAATTATTAAAGTCTGGTATCACAAGTATTTTTCCGATCCGCAGGCGGTTATGCTGGCGTTCCTGCTGATTGTTGGCACGATCGTGATACTCACGATGGGCGACATGCTGGCGCCGGTGTTGGCCAGTATCGTTATTGCCTATCTACTGGAAGCCGGGGTGGTGCGCATCGTGCGTATGGGCGCACCGAGAATTGTCGCTGTTAGCCTGATATTCGTTGTCTTCCTGGCCGTTTTATTTTTCGTCGCTATTGGGATGATGCCATTGTTATCCAACCAACTGACTCAGTTGCTGGGTGAACTGCCATCGATGATTGCGCAATCACAGCAGTATTTGATGCGTTTGCCTGAGCAATATCCGGATTTTATTTCCGATACTCAAATAAGCGAATTCCTGTCGGCGATACGAAATGAAATTGCCGAGCTGGGGCGGGGTGCGTTGAGCTTTTCGGTTGCCTCGGTGCTTGGTTTGATCACGGTATTGGTCTATCTGATCCTGGTTCCAATCCTTGTGTTTTTCTTTATGAAGGATAAGGATCAAATCGCACAGTGGGGTACACGCTGGTTGCCGCGTGATAGTGAGCTCGCGGTACATGTGTGGCGCGAAATGGACCTTCAGATTGGCAACTATGTGCGCGGGAAGGTGTTGGAAATCATTATTATCTTTGCCGTGTGTTTTGTAACCTTCACATTTTTTGGACTTAATTTCTCATTGTTGCTGGCGGTTTTAGTCGGCTTGTCGGTTATCGTGCCCTATATCGGGGCGACCGTCGTAACCATACCGGTGGCAGTGATTGGTTTTTTTCAATGGGGTATGAGCGGCGATTTTGGGTGGCTGATGCTGGCTTATTTTGTGATTCAGATTCTCGACGGCAATGTTCTGGTGCCTTTGTTGTTTTCAGAAGTGGTGAATCTGCACCCGATTGCCATCATCGTCGCTATTTTGGTCTTTGGCGGCCTTTGGGGTTTCTGGGGTGTCTTTTTTGCGATTCCATTGGCCACACTGGTGCAGGCAGTGATCAAGGCCTGGCCGTTGAATGAAATGAGTACCGAGGTGTCTGGCGAAGCAGGCGAGCGCTAAAGGGCTACCCCTTGATGGGTTCCATTACAGCGTCGAGATTGAGTTCGTCGCAGAAGGTCATGAATTCCTCCCGCAGGCCTGCTATGTGCATATCGGCAGGTATGCCTATGCTCATATGAACAGCAAACATCTGTGTGCCGGTGTGCGCGGCTGCGTAGCTATTGGTCGCCATTTCCTCAATATTGATGTTTCGCGAATGAAAAAAGTGTGAAAGGCTGTGGACGATACCTGGATGGTCAAGCGCGACTACGTCGACAGCATAAGGCAATAGATCGCCCTTGTTTTCACGAAGCCCTGTGCGGTCAGCGGTAATCTTCATCCCAAGTGACTGCTCAAGCTGGGGCAGCGCATCCTCCAGCTTGACGACGTTATTCCACCGGCCGGCAATGAGTAATATGATTGCAAAGTGGCCGCCAAGTACGGTCATGCGGCTGTCAATGATGTTACCGCCGGCATCAAGAATGGCGCGCGACAGTTCATCGACCAGTCCGGGTCTGTCCTGTCCTAGCGCCGAGATAACAAGGTAATTTTCCTTCATGATCTATTCCGTCAGCTGTCTTTTTGGCAGTTTAACCGCCAAAGCGTGTGGTTGTCTTGTCAGTGATCTGCCGCGAACGTAACATGAACGGGTTTACTGCGATTACCCGGGGAGATTCAATATGCAAGGTAGCATGGTGGCATTGGTTACGCCCATGCAACCGGATGGTGTTTTGGATGACGAGGCGTTGTCGCGCCTGGTGGCATTCCATATCGATCAGGGTACGCAGGCGATCATATCGGTGGGCACTACCGGCGAGTCTGCAACGGTCGATTTTGATGAACACATCGAAATTATCCGGCGCACCGTCGAGATAGCCGCAGGACAAATACCCGTTATCGCTGGCACCGGCGCCAATTCGACCCGTGAGGCCATTGAGCTGACCCGGGCGGCCCAGTCCGTGGGCGCCGATGCCTGTCTGCTGGTCACACCGTATTACAACAAGCCGACCCAGGAAGGGCTTTATTTGCACCACAAGGCGATTGCGGACGCAGTCTCCATAGCTCAGATTCTCTACAACGTACCGGGCCGGACGGCCTGCGATATGCTGCCAAATACCGTTGCCCGCTTAGCCCGGATCGACAACATCGTAGGCCTCAAGGAGGCCACCGGAAGTCTTGCGCGCGCCAGGGAGATTCTCGACCTGTGTGGTGATAAAATAGCGCTCTTCAGTGGCGATGATGCAACCGCGGCTGAATTCCTGCTGCTGGGCGGCAAGGGCGTTATCTCAGTAACTGCCAATGTGGCACCGGCGGCCATGCATGCGATGTGTGTGGCGGCCATCGAGGGGCACCGCGAAGAAGCCTTGGCGCTGAATCGTCCGCTCGAGGCGCTGCATAGGGATCTGTTTGTCGAAGCCAATCCCATCCCGGTAAAATGGGCCTTATTCGAAATGGGGCTCATTGATCGGGGCATACGATTGCCCCTGACATGGTTGTCTGAGGATGCGCAGGAAAGCGTGCGCCAGGCATTGGCCGAGGCGAGATGTACTTGAAATTTGATTGGGTCCCATACATACACATGAAACCATTTTTGACACTGACATTGATCGTAGCCGGGCTTCTGCTCGGCGCCTGCGATAAATCTTTCCAGGAGCTCGTACCCCTGGAAGACAAAACCGTTGATTACAAGTCTGCCAGGGCAGCACCCAGCCTTGAGGTCCCCCCGGACCTGACGC
>BTQO01000096.1:0-5954 GCA_036985915.1 Gammaproteobacteria bacterium
TGGATACGACCACTAAAACACTACACGACCAGACTGCGACCGGATTCCTGTTTGATGACATCAGTAGCGAGGCGTTGCTGAAATGTATCAACAATGCACTCAAGCGTTATCGCCAAACCAAAGTCTGGCAAAACTTGCAACTCAATGGCATGAAAAGGTCATTTGGCTGGGAATACAGTGCTGCCGAATACGCCAAGCTGTATAAAAACCTTATCAATAACAACAAACGGCTGGATAAGACCTAGCCCGTATTTCTCACCAGGCGGACCGAAACAATGATAGATGATGAGTTGGGCCAAGCAATTAGGTTAAGAAAATATATTATTGATGCATTCATACACTGTCCTATCCGGTTTTTGGACCCATCTGACTTTGCATCTTGCACGATCGGCCTTGCACCATAGCTACGGCTATGCTCCTGCCTCCGATCGTGCAACCTGCTTTGCCAGCTTGCCCTAAAATTCCGGATCCTGGTGAGAAATGCGGGCTAGGCATAAGGCTTTTTCTACACAGTGCTGATAAAGAGTGATTCATAATACAGCGATACGCATCGAATTTATGGCTACAGCCAGGTCATTAATCCTGTCTCATTAAGATGCGTGAGCATGGTGTGAAACGGGAATGCGCGAATCTGGTACTCCAGGCGGCCACACCATGACGGCTCCATATCAAGAATAAACCGCTGCTCACCCTTTGCATTTTGCTCACCAACAGGCTCAAAACGAAAGGCGGTGATTGGTTTTGGTTCATCTTTATGCTGATAACGAAGGCTGGTTTCTCCAGTGGTAAAACCTCCGGCCACCCAGCGACTGTCGTAGCCGTCCTGTGAAAGGATTAATTCTACAATAACATCCTGGTGTGCTAATCCGTTAAGCCTGACGGCAACCTCAATATGCGCATTTTCACCATACTGTAATCGCTTGATTGCCTTATCACAGCGGTGAATTTTGACTTTTGACCAGGCTGCTTTAACCCTGGCTTTCCATAATGCTAGTTCGCGTGCACCTGCGTAGTTATTCTCGACAAGTTTACGGCCATGGCGCGCACCTGGCAGGTAATACCCGTTCAGGTAATCAAACAACACCCGTTCCATGTTGAATGCCGGCAGGATACTGGTAATGGAATGTTTCGCCATTTTGACCCATCCATCTGAATATCCCTGCTTGTTGTAATCATAGTAAAGCGGAATGACGTGATCCTGAAGATGCTCGTACAACGTGCGCGCGTCTTCTCTGTCTCGACGATCGGGGTCATCGGTATGTGGTGAGGGTTTGATCGCCCAACCATTATCACCGTCATAACCTTCACCCCACCAACCATCCAGCACACTTAAGTTGGGGGTACCGTTAATTGCGGCTTTCATACCCGAGGTCCCGCTTGCCTCTTCCGGATAAACGGGCGTGTTGAGCCAGACATCAACACCGGACACCAGCCTGCGCGCAAGGCCAAGATCATATCCCTCCACCAGCAATATCTTGCCAACGAATTCGGGCATGTTGCTGATGTTATGTATTGTCCGCATCAGATCCTGGCTTGGTTGGTCAGCTGGATGCGCCTTACCCGCAAAGATAAATACAACGGGTCGTTTATCGTTATTGACGATTTCACGTAACCACCCCAGGTCATTGAACAGCATCGTGGCACGCTTGTATGTTGCAAAGCGCCTGGCAAATCCAACCGTCAGAACATTTGGATTGGCAGGATCGATAAACCGGAACATGCGCTCAAGGTGTGCCTCGCTCATCTGGTTACGAAGATGCTGGTGACGCAAGGTATCCCGTAATGAATACAGCATCTGTGACTTGATTGACTGGCTGACACTCCAGAAGAGATGATCGGGAATTTCATCAATTCGTTTCCAGAACTGTTCATCTCTTAACCTGGCACGCCAGTCTGCGCCAAGAAAACGGTCAAACAACAAAGACCAGTCCTTGGCCAGCGCACTGGCAACATGCACGCCATTGGTAACGTAGCCCATCGGATTTTCATCGGCTGGCACCTGGGGCCAGCATTCGGCACAGACCCTTGAAGAAACATCGCCATGAATACGGCTGACGCCGTTTTGATGCCGTGACAGACGCACTGCCAGGGCCGTCATGTTGAAATCCCTGTCCTCATCAGTCAGCCGGCCCAGCGCCAAAAGTTGTTCGTCTGTAATCCCAAGCTCGCCCGCAAAATTTTGAAAGTAATGAGTCACCATATCAAACGGAAAGTGATCATGGCCTGCCGGTACCGGGGTGTGTGTTGTAAATACAGTGCTTGCAGCCACGGCTTCCAGCGCCGCATCACATTCAAGACCCTGACTAACACCCTCGCGAATCCGCTCCAGCATCAAGAAAGCGGCGTGACCTTCATTGACATGCCAGACAGTCGGTGAGTATTCAAGCGTATGTAACGCACGGACGCCGCCAATGCCAAGGATGATTTCCTGGCGAATGCGCAAATCCCGGTCGCCGCCATACAATACATGGGTAATTTCGCGATCCTCTTCGGTGTTCTCATCCAGGTTGGTATCCAGAAGACAAAGCGTGACACGACCTATACTCGCCAGCCAGATTTGCACCTGCACAACCCGGTCGCCCAATTCCACCTGAACACGCATGGGCGCTCCCTGATCATCCGCAGCCATTGTGACTGGCAAGTCGTTAAACGCCGTGTCGTGGTATTGGGCAATCTGGTTGCCTTCACCGTCAATCATCTGTGTGAAATAACCCTGGCGATAGAGAAACCCTACCGCGATGAACGGTAAATTGATGTCACTTGCCGCCTTGCAGTGATGTCCAGCCAGGATGCCAAGACCGCCGGAATAGATAGGAAAACTTTCGTGGAACCCATACTCGGCGCAGAAATAGGCAACCAGGTCACCCTCATCCATCAGTTGCTGATCGCCGGTGTCCGGCGCTTGTTGAAGGTAGGTATCGTAGTCTGAAACCACGCGGTTATAATTGGCCATGAAAACAGAGTCTTCGGCCGCCTCATTCAAACGTTTCTCATCGATGCACCTGAGAAAAACCTTGGGGTTGTGGCCACTGCGAAGCCAAAGATCGGGGTCCAGCGGTCCAAACAACTCGCGGGCAGGCCGATTCCAGCTGTACCATAAATTAGTGGCAAGGTCTTCGAGCCGCTTGAGTTGCCCGGGTATGCGCGGATTAACCTCTAACCGGAATTTTTTAGCAGTTGTCATTATTTTTGTCTCGAACAGTTATCATGCTTAAGTGATACTTATGAGTCTAAATGGATAACCGGCGTATGACCATATTGACCATCAATACTGAGCCCTACCAGGACCAGCTGCCCGGCACCTCCGGTCTCAGGAAAAAGGTTAATATCTTCAAACAGCTGCATTATCTGGAGAATTATATCCAGTCACTCTTCAATACCCTGCCTGATCATAATGGAATGACACTGGTGTTGGGTGGCGACGGCCGTTATTACAATAATATTGCCATCGATACCATTCTGCGAATGGCCGCCGCTTCTGGGTTTGCACGGGTACTGGTCGGTTGTAACGGCCTGCTTTCAACACCAGCCGCTTCACATCTTATCCGGAAAAATAAGGCCGTGGGCGGCATCATACTCTCTGCCAGTCACAATCCCGGTGGACCGGAGGGTGATTTTGGCGTCAAGTACAATATTGCAAACGGCGGACCTGCACCAGAAAAATTCACCGATGCGATTCATAGTGGTGCGTGCGCTATCACCGAGTATCGGACGTTAGAAGAACAGGCGCCGGATATCAGTACCGTCGGCATCCATAAACTCGGTGCGATGACCGTTGAGGTTATTGACCCTGTCATCGATTACGCGGAATTGATGCAACACCTGTTTGACTACGACGCTATTCGCGCCCTGTTTGCCACCGGCGGATTCAAAATGATGTTTGATGCCATGCATGCAATTACCGGGCCTTATGCAAAACATATTCTCGAAGAAGAGCTAAAAGCACCGGACGGCACCGTGATTAATGGCATCCCGAAAGAAGATTTTGGCGGCGGACACCCTGATCCCAGCCTTAAGAATTCACCTCAACTGGTTGAACAAGTACTGACGGCCAACGGCTTTGATTTTGGCGCTGCATCGGATGGTGACGGCGACCGTAACCTGATACTGGGTAGAGGCATATTTGTTGCGCCCAGCGACAGCATCGCCATCATGGCGGCCAATGCGCATCACCTGCCAGGATACCGAAATGGACTCGCAGGCGTTGCCAGATCCATGCCGACCAGCCAGGCACTGGATCGAGTTGCCGATCAGCTGGGCATTGAATGCTACGAAACACCGACTGGCTGGAAATATTTTGGCAACCTGCTGGACTGCGGCCGTATCACACTATGCGGAGAAGAAAGTTTTGGCACCGGCTCAGATCACGTGCGGGAAAAAGATGGTCTTTGGGCAGCGCTATTCTGGCTCAATCTGATCGCTGTGCATCAAAAACCAGTTGCAGAGATTGTTCAGCTGCACTGGCAGCGTTTTGGCCGGCATTATTATTCTCGCCATGACTATTATTTCACAAATGACGACGAAGCGAATAATTTGATTACGGCGCTGAAGGGCAAACTTCCCGGGCTGACCGGACAGTCGTTTCTTGGTTCAACCGTAACCTTGGCTGATGATTTTTCCTACACCGACCCAATCGACAATACTGTAACCGGGCAACAAGGCATGCGTATTGTTTTTGATAACAACTCAAGAATTGTCATGCGCCTGTCAGGGACTGGCACTCACGGCGCGACACTACGTATATACCATGAACGCTATGAACCTGATCCTGAACTGCAAAACCTGGATACACAACAGACATTAACTGATGTTATCGCGATTGCAGCGGAAATTAGCGGCATTCATGAACGCAGCGGAAAACAAAGGCCGGACTCCATCAACTAATGTTGGCCCATCATGCAGCGTCATCCTCTGCTTGCGTCTCATTCGGCGTTCGACGCCAGACACTGCCATCTTCACTGTTCTGATCAATATGATCAAGCATGGCTTCATGAGCACGTAATTCATCTTCATTGGCACGAATAACCAGCAACCTCGAACGATTTGAATCCACCCGGCGAACATCACTTTGTGTAAGACTTGCAACCTTATTACCGCTATCAGGCAACAAACTGGTCTGCCCGCCGGTCATCGCAAGGTATACTTCGGCCAATAGTTGCGCATCAAGCAACGCGCCATGCACTTCCCGGGCAGAATTGTCTACCGAATATCGCTTGCATAGCGCATCCAGGTTGTTTCTCTGGCCAGGATGCATCTGTTTTGCCATCATAAGTGTATCGATCACATCACAGCGATCCTCTATGCTACCCATGGTTGGTCCCATCAGGCTCAACTCGTAGTTGATAAAGGCAACATCAAACGGTGCATTATGGATTATCAGTTCGGTACCACCCAGATACTCAAGTAAATCACTGCATATATCAGCAAAGCGTGGCTCATGCTCAAGCCGTTCAGCGCTAATCCCATGGACAGCCAGTGCACCATCCTCAATCTCCCGATCGGGTTGCAAGTACTGATGATAATTCCTTCCGGTCATCCGCCGGTTAACAATTTCAACGCACCCGATCTCTATAATGCGGTGTCCCTTGCTTACGTCCAGGCCCGTGGTTTCAGTATCAAGCACAATCTGTCGCATAGCAGTCAGTACTAATTAATCCGGTGGTATTTTAAGGGGGCTTAAGAACAATTACATCCTGTAATTATCAGCGCACGGAAAACGAAAACAAGTTTCCGTTTTTCTTAACAAAATCAATCCCCGTAGGTGTAGATTTTGGCGGTACAGTCGCGCCCGGCATCCTCGGCTCTGGCTTCCTGCTTCGCGCTACCTCCTACGTCCCTGTAGTCGTGCCTCTCGCGACACTTGTACATCCTTCGGCCGCCGTTCCCGACGCGGCCCTATCTCCTCCATCCATGGAGTCGTGTACATCGTCCTTGTACCGCGGAAACTTAAGAAT
>BTQO01000097.1:0-5826 GCA_036985915.1 Gammaproteobacteria bacterium
CTGCATTTCCTCCATCCATGGAAGTCAGGCGTACGGGAACGACCACTGCACACCTATGCAGTGTAAGTCAGCATAAAAATATAGAACGAAATAATCTTAAAAGATGGGAGAGACATAATGCATTGGAAGTCTCTCTATTAAGACGGGATACATCATCAACTGACACAGTGTTATTGCACTGACGTTCACATTGATAGCACATTGATAGCATACCGACACGTCTAATCTTACTCCAATTACGACGCATAATCCTCTTGCAACGCACAATCCTTGTTTACCGGCATCCGGACCTCAGCACAGGTCTGCTGCCGTGTTATCATGCGCGTCTTCATTTAACGCCTTGAAAAACAACCCGAATATGGACCTTTCCGTCGTTATCCCCGTTTACAACGAGGCCGAAAACGTAGAACCGCTGATCAATGAAGTGATCGCCGCCATACCCGATAAGCTTGCGTTTGAAATCGTGATGGTGGACGACTGCAGCACAGATGAAACGTACGCCAACCTTAAAAAGTTACGCGAGCACGACAAACGCGTGCGCATTATTCGCCACGCCACCAATGCCGGACAGAGTACGGCGATTATGAACGGCGTGAAAGCGGCCCGGGCCGACTGGGTGGCAACGCTTGATGGCGATGGCCAAAACGATCCGGCCGATATCCCGGTGCTCTTCAGCGCACTGGACACCCTGCCGAGTGACAAGCCGGGGGTGATCTGCGGCTGGCGCACCAAACGGCACGACTCGTGGCTGCGTAAACTTTCCTCGCGGATTGCCAACGGCGTGCGCAGCGCCTTGCTGGGTGGTGCAACGCCAGATACCGGTTGTGGTCTGAAACTCTTTCCACGGCAATTGTTCCTCGAACTGCCCACCTTCAACCATATGCACCGTTTTTTGCCGGCACTCTTTCAGCGTCAAGGTGCACATGTGATCTCGGTGCCGGTAAACCACCGGCCGAGAGCGCGCGGCGTGTCGAAATATGGCGTACACAACCGCCTGTGGGTAGGCATTGTGGATCTCTTTGGTGTGATGTGGTTGCAACGACGGGCGAAACGCCCAGACGTTTCAGAAGTGGATTGATTGCAGCGTTATCTTTTTTATAACCGCGCACGACTTCATGCATTTACATTTCATTAATACGCGAATCCTGCTGCGCGGTCTTTTGGTGATTGGCATCCTGGTGTTGCTGGGCTACCTGATCAAGCTCAGTGGCATTGACACCCTGCTGAGTAAAAGCTGGATTGATACCGAGATTCGCGGCAAGGGTTTATATGGCGATGTGTTGTTTGTCGTCATCGGTATGTTATTCACGGCCTTTGGTTTCCCGCGCCAGATCATCAGTTTTTTAGGCGGCTATGGCTTTGGTTTTGTGTATGGCAGTCTGCTGGCATTGATTGCCTCGGCCGGTGGGTGCATTTTGGCGTATTACTACGCGCGCATTTTGGGCCGGCGCATGTTTTCTGGCGCGGTACCCAAGCGCATTCAGAAACTGGACGAGTTTATTCACGAAAACCCGTTCAACATGACCCTGCTCATACGCCTGTTGCCGGCGGGCAGCAATTTGTTAACGAACCTGGCCGCGGGTATGTCCAGCGTGCGTCCCTTTTATTTCTTCTCCGGCTCTGCATTGGGGTATATTCCGCAAACGCTTATCTTTGCGCTCATTGGCAGCGGCATCCATCTGGACCCGGTGTTGCGCATTAGCATTGGCGCTGCGTTGTTTTTTATCTCCGGCATGCTGGGTATATTTCTTTTTCGTAAATACCGCCACGGCAAAACGCTGGGTGAAGAACTGGAACGCGAGCTGGCCGATGAAGAAGACTCACCCCTAGATTCGGAACACACACCCTGAACCGTTCCTGGCAATCGATCCTTTTGACAGCGCTGGCCACGCTGGCGGTACTCACCCTGTATATGGGTGCGATCAACCGCGATATTACAAGCCCGGGCGAGGCACGGGCAGTGCAGATTGCCTATGAGATGCACAAACGCGGTGATTACATCCTGCCCAGTTTGCGTGGTGAAGTCTCCGGCGAATCGCTCACTAAACCGCCGCTTTTTCACTGGCTGCTGATTGCCACCGCAGTACCCTTTGACTGGCAGAATTTCTCGCTGCGTCTGGTGCCGATGGCGGTCACCCTGATTAGCCTTTGGCTGGTATTCGTGCTCGGAAGACGCATGTTTGATGCACCCACCGGCGCATTCTCGGCGCTAGTGCTGGCGTCCACGGTGTTGTTCCTGCCGTATGGACTTTCGGCACGCATTGATCAGTTTTTTTCCGTGCTCATCTTGCTGGCCATGACGGCATTTTATAATGCTACGGTCGTAGACGTTAAAACAAAACCGCTCATGGTATTTTTTATCGCGACCGGTCTTGCAGTGATGGCCAAGGGGCCTGCCGGCGCGATTATTCCTTTTGGCACGGCGTTGGTCTATTGCCTTACAGTATGCGAACCCAAGGCACTCAAACGGCACCTGCCGCTTTGGGGCTTTTTGGTATTTCTTGCAATTTCCCTGCCCTGGTATGCGCTGGTGATCATCAAGGCGCCGCCGGACCTGGTGCACAACATGTTCCTGGCTGAGCCCGCCAACTGGCTGGAAGGGAAAACCAGCGCCAGCCAGTCAGCATTGTGGTGGGTTTACCTGCCGTATCTTCTGGCAGGGCTTTTCCCCTGGTCGCTCTTTTTGCCGGTGGCGCTGGTGTTTGCCGCACTGCGCCTCATAAAAGGACACGACCGGCAGTTGCTCATGCTGCTGTTCTGGTTTTTGGGCGGCCTGGTGTTATTCAGCGTGGGCGGTAAAAAAGCCGCGCGTTATCTGCTGCCGATGTTACCTGCCGGAGCGCTCCTTATCGGCTGGTATTTCAAACAACTCACAGTTGCGTTTAAAAAGCGGCCCGACTGGGGCACGCTGATGGCAGCCGCATTGGTATCGCTGCTTGGCTTAGTGGCCGCCTTAGCCTTGTTCACAGGTTTGCAGGACCCAGAAGGCACGCTGGCCCGCCTCATCGAGGGGCGCACGGCAACGGACACGGCCTCGCTCACCTTGCTATGGCAGACCCTAACCACGTACAGCACAGCTGTGTGGATAATGAGTGCCGGGCTTTTAGTAATTTCAATTGCGGCCTTTGTGTTACTTTTTTTCAAACGCATTCAATGGGCCGTTTTTGGCTACACGGTGTTCGCCTGGATCCTGTTGGCGGGCTACTTTCATGTCGCCCTACCCCACCAAGCAGCGGGCATCAGCACACGCACGGCAGCTGAAAATATCGCGCGGCTCGTGCCCTCGGGTGCAACGCTTCATGGGGGCGGCGGCGCTTACCAGCGGTCACTGCATTGGTATTTACGACGCGACTTTGACCTGCACACCCAACAAACGCTGGTTGAGATCGCGCGCGCAGATTTTATGTCTTATGTGTTTATCATGCACCGCAATGCATTGCCCGAAGACATTCAAACAAACCGGTCCATTAAGCGGTGGCACACGGCTAAATCCCACATCACGTTACTGATGCCAACCGTGAACAACAAGGCCGCTGATACCAAAGAAAACTGACCACGCGCGAATGCTGGCAACGGTGTTTACCTGGTTACAGGGTTTTGCAGCGCACCCGGTGTTTATGTCATTTGACGGTTTACGAACCGACAGGCTCGCCACATACCGTCAACACATAATCGTTGGGTTGTTCGCGTAAATATGCGCTTTGCCAAACAAACAGGCGCCGGTCCAGGTAATACTGCGTATAAATGGGGCCTTTAGGTGAACCATAACAGTTTTCATGGTAGCTGATCACCAGGCCATCGGGATGCGCTGCCACCCAGTCCGGCAGCGCCTGTTCGCTCAATATGACCAGTGGTTCTGAAAGCCTTCCGGGGAAATGATACTGGTTATTATATTTCAGCAAATGCGCAACCGGTTTTTGTTCAATTTGCGCACGTGCAATGATCTGGCTGACAGCATCCAATGATGCAACTTTATTGAACACCGGTTGCAGCGCAATCAGCATGATGATCACCAGGGTAACGGACGTTATGGTTAGCATGGCAACCGCGGTTTTGAGTGTGCGCACAAAAAGCAACATGGCGGCAGGCACTACCGCAAGCAACAGCACAGTCCATCGACCGTCAGCAAACCAAAACGGCAGTGATTTGCCGCTATTAGGCAATGCAAGCAGTAAAACGATCAGACCGATGAGCAAAATGGCGGGTATTGATTGCGATACCGCGCTCACCGGCTTATTGCTTCGCGCCAGCAGATTGGCGGCCAGCAAGGCTGCCGCAGGAAATAAAGGCAGCATGTAGTGCAGTTGTTTACTGCTGACAGCAGAAAAAATAACAAAGGTAACGATGAACCACGTAACACACAGACGTGTGCCGGTATCCTTCAGGCTGAGCCTTGGCAACTCACGCCACAACGCAGGCCAATAAGACCAGGGAAACAGCAACACAGGCAAAACGGGCAGATACCACCACCAGGCGCGTTCGTGCGCAAAGGACTTGACCATGCGACCGGCACTTTGTCCCCAGAAGATCGCATCGCGGTAGACCTCACCACCAGCCATGCCAGCCGGCACCGCCCAGGCGAGCGCGATCAGCGCACCGAGCAGGAAGCTCGATAACACACCAAGATACCAGCGACCAAGTGACGGTCCCTCCCCCGCGACACGCCAAAGCGGCATCAACAACATGGTGGGCAACACCAACAACAGGATGACCGGACCCTTGGCAAGAATACCAAGACCAATGGCAACACCCGTGATGACAAACCCGCTGCGTGCACCTTGTGTTGCTCTGATGATGCCAATAACACCTAACAACATAAAAAACGTGAGCAGCATGTCGAACATGGCAGCGCCTGTGTAGGCGGTCCAGAACACACTCCCCAACACAATCAATGGTGCGTAATAGCCGGCTGCTTGTTGTTTTGGCCACAACAAGTGCGCAATATGCCGGACCAGAAAAAGACTGCCTAAAGAAAACAATGGCGCTGCTACCCGAACCCACCATTCAGACACACCAGTAACCAACCAGCCCAAATGGTAAATCCAGAACAACAGCGGCGGTTTATGGCTGTAGGGTTCGCCGTTGATATAGGGCACGAGAAAATCACCGCGTGACCACATCTCCCAGGCCACGGATACGTAACGCGTTTCATCAATGGGCAACAAGGGGCGCAACCACAGTCCGGCCACGACCAGCAACAGCCACAACACCACAAGCATGATCGGTACGTTGCGTTCTGTGAGTAGGTAATGGTTGGGCATCGAGAATCTTTGTTTTTACTTTTGGCCAATGACGCGTTACGCAGGGTATGCAGTCCAACGGCATGTGACAAGTGCCGGTTACAGACCTGCTTTACTGGCCGTCACCAGTGATACGCGATTAGAATCCGTTATTGGATCAATCAAGAGCGGCCTTCATGGACATCAAGCCACACATCGCGAGCATCGACAACGCCTGGGAACAAAGCGCGCTGCCTGTGCTTGAGCAATACATGGCCATACCGAATATATCACCGGCGTTTGATCCTGACTGGCAGGCCAACGGGTTTATGGATCAGGCCACCGAATTGCTGGCTAACTGGTGTCGCACGCAACCGATTCGCGATATGCAGCTGGAAATCGTGCGCCTCGAAGGCCGCACGCCCCTTATATATATCGAAATTCCGGGATCAAGCGATCGCACCGTGTTGTGTTACGGTCATCTTGACAAACAACCCGGGATGACCGGCTGGCGCGAGGACTTAGGTCCCTGGCAGGCGGTACGAGAAGGCGACAAACTCTATGGCCGCGGTGGCGCAGATGATGGCTATGCCGTGTTTGCATCAAT
>BTQO01000098.1:0-5791 GCA_036985915.1 Gammaproteobacteria bacterium
TGATGGTCTCATCCAGCAGTGCCGGTAACCGGTGCAGGGTCTGGGGACCGAACACCATATCGACATAGGGCGCACGCTGTTGTATCGCCTCCCCTTCCTGGCTCGCCACGCAGCCACCCACTCCGATCACGACCCCGGGACGGTCAACTTTCAAGGCGCGCCAACGCCCCAACTGGGAAAACACCTTTTCCTGGGCTTTCTCCCGAATCGAACAGGTATTCAGCAGCAACACATCCGCCTCTTCGGGTGTTGCGACCGTATTCAGACCATGCGATGCGGCGAGGACGTCCGCCATACGGGCAGAGTCGTACTCATTCATCTGGCAACCGAGGGTCTTGATATACAGCTTCCTGCCGAGCATTAAGTCTTCAGGCGGCACAAGGCCGGATGGTGGGATCGAACATATATCGATCATAGCGCGTATTGTGCCCTTAGGTAAGCACACCAGCGCACGCCCCCGGCACCCGTAATCTGCACCAAACCCCAGGATTTAACTGGCAGGATCATTTGACATCGCGGGGCTGTTTTGAAAGACTGCGTAGTCGGGCGTACGGGGTTTTAACGATCTAAAAATATTGTAAAATCAACAAGTAGCATCCGGATGCAGTGAAATTGTTTCAAGGGTGCCGATGACACCAAAGGATACAAACACATGACGGTTTTCCAACCTGCCATCGGTGACTTCTAGCCATGGCTCAGACCACTTTTCACTGGGACTCATGCGCGATTACCAACGTCGGGAAAGTGCGCAAAATCAACGAGGATGCAGTGCTGGATAATAACGAGGCCAGCCTGTGGGTCGTCGCGGACGGGATGGGTGGCCATGCTGCGGGTGATGTGGCCAGCAGTTCCATTGTCAACGCGCTCAGGGAAATAAGGCCCTCAGAAGACCTGCCCGCGCTCATCACCGAAGTCGAGGAAGTCATCCTGGCCGTCAACAGAGACCTGATTCGCCAAGCCAATGAACGCGTGGACCGGCAAACCATGGGCAGCACCATTGCCGCCCTGCTCGCCCATGGTGATCACTGCTTTTGCCTATGGGCAGGCGACAGCAGGGTCTACCGGCTAAGAGGTGACGAATTCAAACGCATCACCGTCGACCATAGCAAGGTCCAGGATCTGGTCGATGAAGGCATCATCGACGAGGAAGACGCGGAGAGCCATCCCGAAGCCAATGTCATCACGCGCGCGGTCGGCGCCAATGATGAACTGTTTGTCGATATGGACATCTTCGATGTCAAGGACGGCGACATATACCTGGTGTGTTCCGATGGCTTGTTCAAGGAATTAAGGGAGTCAGAAATCGCCGAAATTATGGCCGGCAAACCGCCTGAACAAAGCGGCCAGGAATTGGTCGATTTAACGCTTGATCGCGGTTCGCGTGATAATGTCACTGTCATCGTAATCCATGCACACGCAAACAAGCCGTCTTGAATGCATAAAGACAAGACCCAAGCTATTGAAACCATCGCCATTGAATGCCCTATACAGAACATCCCGGAAAGTAATCCATGATCGC
Source organism: Gammaproteobacteria bacterium (assembly GCA_036985915.1). Lineage (GTDB taxonomy): Bacteria > Pseudomonadota > Gammaproteobacteria > JAJDYQ01 > JAJDYQ01 > BTQO01. The sequence goes on from BTQO01000098.1 coordinate 1,520, forward strand.
TGAATTTAAATCTGCACTCGAAGCACTGGTCCGTAAAAAGGGTGACCTCAATACCCTGATCACTAAACTCAAAGCGCTGTTGGAAAAACATCCACAGTTGGCTGATCCGATTGAAACGCAACTCAAGCAACTGGCTAATAAGAACAAAATCTCAAAAAAAGACTATCAACAATTACATCAGGTGCTCGCAGGTCAGGATTTAGCCGACGAAAAAACCGTGGTGGAAAAAACCGAGGGCGTGGAGGATGAAAAAACTCTGGTAGAGAATACGGCGGCCACCAGGGCCGTAGGTACTGATGCCACTGGGGCCTCGGAAGTCCCGCCAGCACGCACACAAACGGGTATGACCTCACCGACGCAGGCCACCCCCATGAGCGAAATGAAGCACGGTGGACCGCTGATTCCAGGACGTGACACCTTAAGACACCGGTTCGCGCTGGATTCCAAGCTGGGTGAAGGCGGCATGGGTACCGTGTACAAGGCCAAGGATCTGATCAAGGTCGAGGCCCGCGATAAGAACCCCTGGCTGGCCGTCAAGGTTCTAAACGAAACCTTCAAGCAGTACAAGGAATCCTTCATCGCCTTGCAGCGTGAGTCGAGTAAAGCGATGCGGCTAGCGCATCCGAACATTGCAACGGTGTTTGACTTTGACCGTGATTATGATCGCGACACCGTGTTCATGACCATGGAGTTGCTTGAGGGTGAACCCCTGAACAAGGTCATCCGGCGGCTGCCGCCCGGTGGTCTGTCCTGGGAAGAGGCCAAATCGTATATCCAAGGTATGTCTAATGGCCTGGCCTACGCCCATCATCACAATCTGGTGCACTCCGATTTCAAGCCGGGCAACTGCTTCTTAAACAAGCAAGGTGTACTGAAAATCATGGATTTTGGTATCGCGCGCGCCGCCAAGCCTGCGGGTACCGATGCCAAGGGTGAAACCACGCTATTTGATCCGGGCACATTGGGTGCACTGACACCGGCCTATGCCAGCACCGAAATGCTGGAAGGCGAAGACCCCGAAACAACCGACGACATTTACGCACTGGCTTGTGTCACCTACGAATTGCTGGCAGGCAAACATCCGTACAACAAGATGCCGGCCAACCAGGCGCGCGATAACAAGCTAAAACCGGCAACGATCAAGAAACTCAAGTCGCGCCAGATGAAAGGCATCCTTCGGGGCCTTGAATTCTCGCGAAAAAAGCGCACGCCGACGGTCGAACAGTTTCTTGACGAAGTCACACCCAAGCCACCCATCGCGTTGTATGTATCCATTGCTGCCACAGTACTGCTGGCCGGATTTGGTTTGCTCGCCTGGCCCCTGTACCAGGACTACAAACTGGAACAACGCAACCTGGCGTTCGTCGATTCGATCATTGCAACAGACCAGGCCAAGAATTATTCGGCCATGGCCGAACGTATCGAAACACTGAAAACATTCGACCGGGACTCAACCGTCAAGATCCTCCAGTCGGAAGGTGTTGATGACGCCATTTTGAACTACGTGGAAACCGAGGCCCTGGCGGAAATCGACAAGGCCAAGGATAAGTACAACTACCCGGAGGCGGAACGCATCCTGAAAAAAGCGCGCGAAGTCTACGAAGATTCCGGTCGACTCGACAAGCTGGATGAGGAAGTTAAAACGGCAAAGACCAGGGAAATCCTGGCGCAGCGCGATCTTTATTCACGCTTTGTTAAGCTTGGAGAACTGTTGCCCATCGAAGGGCCGGATAACGATATCTCCGATGTCATGAACATCGTACGTAAAGTAGACCCCCAAAACGAATTGCTCACAAACATCCGGTTAATCGGCAGTTTTGTGAATAACACCAGGTCAGCGCGTGAAGGGGGCGATCTGGAGCGTGCCAGCGCCTTGATCAAGGCGGGCTTTGGCTACGATGCCAAAGACACCGCGCTGGTCAATGAAAACGATCAGCTTCAACAGGCCCTGTTTGAAGACAGTCAAAAGAAAAAAGTGGCTGCAATCGAAGCCAATCTTGCCAAAGCAGGAATACCTTCATCGATCGTTGGCTTTGATGCGATCCGCGAAGACTTAATCGAATTACGGCGCATCCAGCCAGATCATCCGGCATTAAAAACACTGACACCGAAACTGGCAGCAGCGATTGACAAGGCCATCGGGTCGCCGGGTAGCGATCTCGCGCAGGCTGACACGTTGCTGACAAGTTATGCGGCAGCATTGGATAAAACAAGCTACAAGACACGGCGCGCGCGGCTCGATAAAGCCTGGAACAAGAAAGGCGGCGTATCCCCAACGCTCAAAGAAGAGCGCGCCAAGTCAGCCACTGCGTTGCAACAGCAACTGGATGCAGAAATTGCCAAGAAGGCCTTTACGCCTGCATGGAGTCAAACGCTCAAGCACATTATTGCTAACCTGGAATTAATGGCGAGCGGCAAACAGGATACGGCGCTTAAGACCGCACAGGATCAATTAGCGGGAGCGCATCTTGATCAGGCTGCAAAAATGCGCGAACAGGAACGGTTCTTCAATGCAGAACAGATGTTGGCCTATGCAAAGGGTTTTAACAGCCAGTTACCGGGCATCGGCCAGGAGCAGGCGGCCATCAATAAAGCGCTGGAAGCGGCCGAGTTGGCACGGCTGGAAAAGATTCGCATTGCAAGGATCACGGCACTGAAACAGGATCTGGTTGCCAAGGCGCAAGCTGAAGACATCAAGGGTGCCAAGGAATTCCTGGAAGAATTAAAAGTGGAACTCCCGCCCAATCATCCCTATCTGACGATTGAAGGCCCTGAGGCCATTGCTGGCGCCTATGCCAAACAGGCTTCGAGATCGTTTGCGAACGCGAAAAGAATTACCGACCCTGTGACGCAGAAGACCGCACTTGAACAAGCGGCCAAGATTGCAGACAAGGGTCTGGTTTTTACACAAGAACTGGAAAGCCTGAGCAATATACAAAACCAGATTCAAGTAGCCTTGCTGGTGCTGGAAACCCGTCAGGCGTTCAACGCAGATACGCTGGAAATCGCCGCTTTAAACAGGCGACTGCGTGAAATCAGGCGCCGTTCACCGGATACGTTTGCCGAACTGCAACGCGAACTCACCGAACTGGTGGTCGTCAAGATCAGCAACCGGGAAACCTATGATCCAGCGGGCGCCGGAAAGTACCTGGCGGATGCCAAAAAATTACCGCTTGACCAAAGAATTCTGGCAAAAATCAAGATCACGCCCATACGTCCCAATAAATACGTCGCGGATATCAAAAAGTTCCTTCGCGAGAACAAACTCACCCAGGCAGGTGCGCTGATTGCAAAGTCTGACCAGGAAGACCCGGGCCACCCAACCGTTAAAAATCTAAGAACAACCTATAGCAGCAAGATTCAGGAAGCGAAAAATGTCTACACCCAATATCAGGTTGCCGTTAATAAGACCCAAAGAGACCAGGCCAAGGCACTGATCAATGAGGCGCTCAAACTCTGGGTGGATAACAGAGACTATCTGGAGCTTGCCAAGTCGATCAAGGAAGACGTGGATAAGGCCATTATCATTTCCCGTGCCCGTTGCCTGGGGAGATATGCGGGTTATGGCAAACGCAGTCGTGCCCAATGCTACGACATGGTCGCGAAGGATACTCAGGGTCCGAAACTGGTGGTCATCCCGGCGGGGGCTGGTACCGATAAACCGTTTGCAATCGGGCGTTCCGAGGTGACGGTTGCTGACTGGAACAACTACTGCTCCATCAGCGGCAAGTGTCAGTCATTGCCTGGTGATTCGGCCTTACCGGCCACCGGGGTTTCACTCGCCAGCATCGATGAGTACATTGCCTGGCTCAATAAAACGACCGGCGCCAATTACCGCCTGCCTTCTGCCGAAGAATGGACCTATGCCGCCGAAGCACAAGGCAAGCAACCACGCGGCAAGAGCTGGAATTGTTTGTTACGCATCGGTGAAAACATAATCAAGGGCACACAACTGGTGCCTGCGAACTCCGGCGCGGCCAATGGCTGGGGCCTTGTGAACTACATCGGCAATGCGCAGGAACTGGTCACGGGCGGCAAGGCCAGGGGCGGCGCCTATCGCAACACGATGTCGGACTGCAAGATCACGCTTGAAAAAGCCAACGATGGCAGCGGTGATGAAATAACCGGCTTTCGCCTGATCAGGGATATCAGCTAACGTCATGTCCACACGCCAGCTCTCACCGCTTCGCAAACTCGCCCGGGCCCATTACCACGGCAGCCTCAGCCGTGAGCGGTATGTGGAATACCGCACGTTGCTGCTGCATTGCCGAT
>BTQO01000099.1:0-5703 GCA_036985915.1 Gammaproteobacteria bacterium
ACTGAAACACGCATACACCGTAAACCTGCGATCAGGGAAATAACACTTCACTGCCTCAAGTAGATAATCCGTTTCTTCAGGTAAAGGCTCGACCCTGGCTGGATCACCTTCATAAACACGCTCCGTTGTCCCGACAAGAATGCGCTGATCCCAGGGCATCATTAATATTGGCCGATGGTCGCCAGGATGCTCCAGATAATAAACACCGCGCTTTATTTTTCCATCAAGCAGTATATGCGTGCCCTGTACCAGATGTATTTGAGGCGGTTGCATTGTTGGTTCAATATGCGATAGCACCTGATTGACCCAGGGACCGGCGGCATTGACCAGTGTGCGTGAGAAGACGGTCTTTAATGCCCCTGCCACTTTATATTCAATTCGCCAAACATTGCCTTCGTCGGTGGCTGAAATAAAGTGTGCCGGCATTGCGAGTTGCGCACCAAGCTCAATCGCTGACTGCATGACAGCGTGTGTGAGTTTGGCATCATCGGTTTTTGCATCCTGATATTGAAAGACAGCGCGTAAACCAGCTTGCTTTATGCCATCCAGTTCGTGCCACTGCCTTCCTGGTATCGATCGAAAGGCGCCGCCACCCAGCAAAGCATAGGCTATTAACCCGAGACGGATCCAGAATGGCGACCGTTTTGCGTGTGCGTATACCGGGATCATGAAAGGAACCAACTCAACCAGATCAGGTGCATTACGCAACAATAACCGTCGCTCACGCAGACTCTCCCTGACCAGGCCCAGTTCACCCTGCTCCAGGTATCGTAAACCGCCATGGATTAACTTGCTGGAACGGCTGGATGTGCCCGCGGCAAGACTTGCCTGTTCGATGAGCAAGGTACGATAACCCCGTGCGGCAACGGCCTGTGCAACACCGGTGCCTTGAATACCACCACCAATGATAACGACATCATACGTTTTCACAATTAATGTTCCAGCAAGGCCTTGATGTCCCAGGTCACGACCATCGATGCACCCCGCTTCACCCAGGCACTGGCGAGTGCTGGATCAATAATGTCATACAGCACCCAGCGCCAGGTACCGGGCCAAAGCACCTCCTGCGATATGTTTACCATGGCCTGTTCTACAAACAGAAATTCGGGTTTCAGGTGTTCAGCCATCTGCCTGGAATCATCAGACCATTCGCGAAGGATCCAACCGACAGGATAATTACTATTCTGCTGTACATACTCGATCGCATCTGCTCGAAAGGAAATGATCATCACACGATTTGGAAAATGCGCACACTCGCGTAATATGATGTCGCATGTTTTCCTCAATCCGAAATGTGCGAGGCTATGTCGTTTGATCTCAACGAAGAGGCTCACGTGAGGATACGCCTCAAGCACTTGAAACAGTTCTTTTAAGCTCAGTGGAATATACTCACCCGGTTCAAGCGCTGAATGATGATCCTGGGTAACCGGGATTGTTTTAAGCTCATCAAAATTTAGATCGCGTACTCGTACCGGTTTCCCGGCCACACGCGCCAGGTCTTCATCATGAATAACCATTGGTATGCCATCGGCGCTTAGCTGTATGTCGCACTCCAGGAATAATGCGCCTTCCTTGCAGGCGGCCATAAATCCTGGCAGCGTGTTTTCCGGATAGTGCGCCGGCCAGCCGCGATGACCAACCAACTGTTCAGCCTTGAGCATGAAGATGACAACGCGATGCATGATCACAGTTTAATGTATGCCAGTCAGGATAGACTTCCTTGCATTGCGACATGGCGTTTGGGCAGCGTGGGTGAAAATGGCAACCGGCAGGTGGATTTGCAGGGGACGGCAGTTCTCCTTCCAATCGAATAAACTCGCGGCCGCTTTTCTGATCAATGCTCGGTACCGCAGATAGCAGGGCCTTTGTATATGGATGCGCCGGGTTGCTCAGCACTTCAGCAACGGGACCCTGTTCCACGATTCGCCCGAGATACATGACGGCTACTTCATGCGCCAACCAGGCCACCACGGACATATTGTGCGTAATAAACAAATACGACAGATTCAGTGTTGCCTGTAAACCGGACATCAGGTTCAGGATCTGTGCCTGTACCGATACATCGAGTGCACTGGTCGGTTCGTCGCATACAATCAATGACGGTTGCACCGCCAATGCCCGGGCGATACAGATACGTTGCCGTTGCCCACCGGAAAATTCATGCGGATAACGGTCCTGCATCCCGGGGTCCAGACCAACCTGTTGCAACAACACACCAATACGTTCGCGGCGTGCTTCTCTGTCCAGACGCTCGCCACTGGCTTCCAGCCCTTCGCTGACGATCTGGCTGACCTGCATCCGCGGATTCATGGATGAATACGGATCCTGAAAAATGATCTGCATGTGTGTGCGCTTTTTTCGAAGCGCTTGTTTTGAAAGACCGGCAAGATTCTCGCCATCAAAAAACACACTGCCCGCCGTGGGTTGAATGAGATAGAGCAAGCCCTTGCCCGCGGTGGTCTTGCCGCAACCGGATTCACCGACCAGCGCCAGCGTCTTGCCACGCGCAACCTCGAGATCTACACCATCAACCGCATAAACCTGACCAACGGTGTGTTTGAAAACCCCTTTCTGGATTGGGAAATGAACCTTGAGGCCGGACACTTTCAAAATCTGTGATTGAGCAGCTGCTTCATCGGCCGCGGCAGTATCGGCAGCAACCTGTGGTGATTGTTGCTCCGTTATGCGTGCTTTGTGCGCGGGATCGGCCAGATGGCAGCGAACTTGGCTACCGACAATGGTGTCATACCAGGCAGGATTGGTGTGTTCGCACAATGACCACGCATGATCACATCGATCGACAAAACGGCATCCTTTGAATGTTTGTGCAAGTGAGGGCACGGATCCGCGAATCACTGCCAACTGATTGCCCCGTTTCATGCTATTCGGCACCGAATCGAATAACTTGCGACTATAAGGATGCGCCGGTTGCGTAAAAAATGCCTGGCGCGTTGCCTGTTCGACAATCTGTCCTGCATACATCACGGCGACATGGTCCGCCATGCTGGCAACAACACCCAGGTCGTGGGTAATGAGCAGAATACTCATACCCCTGCCTTGTTTTAGCTTGCGCAACAGATCCAGTATCTGTGCCTGTATAGTAACATCCAAAGCCGTGGTTGGCTCATCGGCAATGAGCAGTTCGGGTTCACACGCCAGGGCCATGGCGATCATCACGCGCTGCTTCATGCCCCCGGAAAGTTGATGCGGGTAATCCTTTATGCGATGTTCAGGATCCGGAATACCCACGGCATCGAGCAATTCGATAATGCGTTTTTGCTTACTCTCACCTGTGAGGCCAAGATGCAGTTTCAGAACTTCACCGATTTGGGTTGCAACATTCAGTACCGGATTAAGCGACGTCATTGGCTCCTGGAAAATCATCGCGATACGTGAACCGCGAACCCGCCGCATGCCAATCTCTGGCAGATCGAGTAACTCCTCGCCGTCGAGTTTGACGCTGCCTGATGTAATTCGGCCAGCCGGTTTCGGTAACAGACGCATTATAGACAACGCAGTCATCGACTTGCCGCAACCGGATTCACCCAGCAACGCAAAACATTCAGCAGATTCAATAGCAAAGCTGACGTCATCCACAGGGCACACGGCACCCTCGCCTTTACCAATCCGGGCGCTTAAACGTTCAACAATGAAAAATGGTTCAGACAATGATCGAGCCACCAAGTCTAATCGTTTGGATCAACGCACCCGCAACCTTGGATCAAATGCATCTCGCACAGCATCGGAAAAAAGATTGGCAGATAACACCAGCATAAACATAAAAATAAATGCAGCGAGTAACGACCACCATACGATCGGTTCACGCGACATCTCAAGCCGCGCACTATTGATCATGTTGCCCCAAGAATACATAGTGGGATCGACACCGATGTTTAGATATGACAAAACGGCCTCTGCCAACACCAGACCGCTAAAATCCAGCACGATCATGATCAGCACGATGTGCATGACATTCGGCAGAATATGGCGCAGTAAAATAATCAGATTGTGCTCACCCAATGCGTGCGCTGCTTGCACATACTCCATCTCACGCAGCTTCAGCGTTTCGGCGCGTAATAATCGGCAAAGGCCGGTCCAACTGGTCACCCCGAGAATGATGCTCAGGAATAACAATCTGAAGTCAGCCCGTTCCTCCAACGTTTGGAACAACTCGGGATGCGTATCCATGTACACCAACATCATCAACACAGTGGCGGCAATCAACAACACGCCCGGAATGGAATTGAGCGTGGTGTAGACATATTGAATAACATCATCAACCCAACCACGAAAGTAACCCGCCATGATGCCAAGCAGAATGGCGATTGGTAACATCACCAAGGTGGCTAAGGTGCCAATCACCAAACCGGTACGAATGCTCTTAAGCGTTTGATAAAATACATCTTCGCCTACCTTGTCGGTGCCAAAAATATGGTAATAAGGTGCAAGTGCAAAACTCACGCCAATCAACAAGAAAATAACCCCGCTGGTGATAATAACCACTCGCCAGGAAATGGCATCATCATTGTTTAATACATGCCGTAATAAAGTGTTCCAGGAAATCCGTCTTATTTTTGCAATGACCAGGGCAGAGAACCCAAACAAAATAAGCCAGAGTGTGAATGCAGCAATGGCGCCACTAATCGATCGATTGCGTACATCGGTCACCAGAGACTGATTGTTCGATAAATGCGCGCCGCCATAACGTAACGGTGGGTAGTCACGAAATGATGAACCATCCTCGCGTTCAATCTGTTCTTTGGCGTACAGATGCGTGGCAAATGGCGCGGAATAGGTTTTTTCATTTTGCGTACGAAGGGGCCCCAGCACGACATCAAGCACGCTTAAGATTTCGCCGGCATAGCGCTCGCTTGTATCAGCGCCATTTTGTTCCAACTTTGGCCTAAAATGTAATGAATCCATCAGGCCAACCGCAATAAAAAACATCAGGATGGTCAGGGCCGCCATCCCAAGCGGCTTTTTGGCGACTTCCCGCCAGGGCGCGCACAGATGTTCACGATGGCGCGTATACCATGTAAAAACCAAAATGCCTAAAAATAGCAGGAATACAAGGCCATCAGTCCAAAGTATTTCTGGTTTAAATGGAAGGATTTCAAATACTTTTGAGTACATAGCAGTGTGCGTGATTATTGAAGCCTTACTCTTGGATCAACAAGCGTATAAGAAATATCTGTCAATAAAAGACCTGCGATGTACAACACTGAACCCAGAAACACCATGGAACGCAGGATGGCAAAGTCCTGCTGGTTAATCGCGTCGATGGTGTAACTGCCAAGACCCGGAATACCGAAAAACGACTCCAGAATCAGGCTGCCCATGAACAGCGATGGCAACATCACCACGATACCGGTCAATATCGGGATCATGGCATTGCGTAGTACATGACGAAACAGGACCACAGCCTCTGATAAGCCCTTGGCGCGTCCGGTGCGCACAAAATCCTTGCCGATCTCCTCCAGAAAGATGGTGCGATACCAACGCGTGGTTCCACCGATACCGGCCACCACGCCGACGATCACTGGCAGCATGATGAACTTTATTGCATTTGGACCCGTGTCGTATCCCGATATTGGTACCAGGTGCAGCATCTTGCCGATCAGATACTGTCCACCAATATAATAAAACAGCGCGGAAATCGACATCATGGCAACACACAACACTACACCCCAGATGTCGATATAG
>BTQO01000100.1:0-5649 GCA_036985915.1 Gammaproteobacteria bacterium
TGCCAAGGATGCCGGTGCAAAACGCGCTATGATTTTGCCTGTGAGTGTACCCTCACATTGCGCATTGATGATGGATGCTGCACATGAACTGAAAACAACGCTCAAGACCGTACCATTCGCCACGCCAAAGATACCCGTTATTCATAATGTCGATGCTCAGACCCATAACACCCCGGATGCGGTCATTGATGTATTGGCACGACAACTACATCACCCGGTACGTTGGGTAGAAACGATCACAAAGATGTCCCGGCAGGGCGTGACCCATGTACTGGAAATGGGGTGCGGCAAGGTCTTAACCGGTTTGAATAAACGAATTCAAAAATCATTAAGCTGCCATGCCATCTTTGATGCAACATCGATGGATGCAGCATTTGCTTTTATCGAAGGAGAGGGCGCATGAATCTTGAGGGACAAATAGCCCTGGTCACGGGCGCCAGTCGCGGTATCGGCCGTGCGATTGCCATGACCCTGGGCGCTGCAGGTGCGACCGTTGCTGGCACTGCCACAACAGAAAAAGGGGCTGATGGCATCAACACGGCATTGGCTGATGCAGGTATTGCCGGGCAAGGTTTGGTATTGGATGTCGCGAACGGGCAGTCAGTTGATGCCGCGATAAAAGCCGCGCAGGATCGGTTCGGCAACCCCACAATTTTAGTCAACAATGCCGGCATTACACGCGATAACCTGCTGATGCGCATGAAGGAAGACGAATGGGAGTCGGTGATCAATGTCGATCTTGGGGGTATCTATCGCCTGAGCAAGGCGTGTTTACGCGCTATGATGAAAGCACGTTTTGGCCGAATCGTTAACATTGGCTCCATTGTTGGGTCGATGGGCAATGCCGGACAGTGTAATTACGCATCGGCCAAGGCTGGCCTTGTTGGGTTTACCAAGTCACTGGCCCGTGAAGTAGGCTCCAGAAACATAACCGTCAATACGGTTGCACCCGGTTTTATCGATACCGATATGACCCGCGCGCTGCCAGAAGAACAACAGGGTGCCATGCTTGCGCAAATACCCCTGGCCAGATTTGGCACGATCGATGATATTGCACAGGCCGTACGCTTCCTGGCTTCGTCATCGGCTGGCTACATCACGGGTGAAACGCTTCATGTCAATGGTGGCATGTATATGATCTAAATTATTAGTAATATTACATAATTATATGTTTTTACTATTAAAAATATTTCACCTGAATGGCGTAACGTGGGTTTGTAATCGAGTTTTCCCGAATGATGGCGGGCAGATTGTGAATTCACTACAATACGCTCCCTTCAGAACCCTGATCATTCAACTGGGAGGATCGTGACACTATGAGCAGCGTTGCAGAGCGCGTACAAAAAATCGTTGTTGAGCAACTCGGTGTAAAGGCCGAGGAAGTCTCATCCAAGGCTTCATTTGTTGATGACCTGGGGGCTGATTCCCTGGATACCGTTGAACTGGTTATGGCGCTGGAAGAAGAATTCGAGTGCGAAATTCCGGACGAAGAAGCCGAGAAAATCACAACCGTTCAGCAGGCCATTGACTACGTCAATGAGCATACCAATTGATGACGCACCCTGAATAATCACCTGCAGACTGTCATTGTCTGCCGGTTACCAAGCGCGTTACATTTCCTTATCTTTCCTTAGGTCTTTATAAGAGGACGCAACCTTGTCCAAGCGACGCGTCGTCGTCACCGGTTTGGGAATAATTTCCCCGGTCGGCCTGAATGTGGCCGATTCCTGGGCGAATATCCTGGCCGGTAAAAGCGGCATAACAACGATCTCGCACATTGACGTGTCGTCATTCAGCGTTCAGATCAGTGGGGCTGTTAAGGAGTTTGATGTAACTCAACATCTCTCGCTTAAAGAAGCGAAGAAGATGGACTTATTTATACAGTATGGGATTGCTGCTGCCGGTGAAGCGATCGCTGATGCCGGTCTTGAAGTTACCGATGAGAATGCCGGACGAATCGGCGTCGCCATCGGCGCGGGTATTGGCGGCCTGCGCAGTATTGAAAAAAACCACCTGGCGCTGCTCAATGGTGGTCCGCGCAAGGTTTCACCGTTTTTTGTGCCCAGCAGCATTATCAATATGGTGGCTGGAAATCTCTCCATTAAGTATGGGCTGAAGGGACCCAACATATCCATCGTAACGGCCTGCACGACTGGTACGCATAATATCGGCGAGGCATCCCGCATAATCGCCTACGGCGATGCCGATGTCATGGTCGCAGGCGGTGCAGAGATGGCGACCTCTCCGACCTGCGTGGCGGGATTTGCCGCCGCACGCGCTCTTTCAACCAACAACGATGATCCTGCCGGTGCCAGCAGACCTTGGGACAAAGACCGGGATGGATTCGTAATCGGGGACGGTGCGGGTGTGCTGGTATTAGAGGAGCTAGAATACGCCAAACGCCGTGGGGCCCGGATTTATAGCGAGCTAGCCGGGTATGGCATGAGCGCAGATGCATACCATATGACCTTGCCATCGGCCGGTGGGGAAGGCGCCGTTCGCTGTATGAATACCGCGTTACGCGATGGCGGCATCAATCCCGATGAAGTGAATTACATCAATGCACATGGGACATCAACACCCGCCGGTGATAAGGCGGAAACCGACGCCATGAAGACTGCATTCGGCGCGCATGCCAGGCAACTGGCCATCAGTTCTACCAAATCGATGACGGGCCATCTGTTGGGCGCTGCGGGCGGTGTTGAGGCAGTATTTTCGATCAAGTCACTACAGGATCAGGTTGCACCCCCAACGATCAATCTGGTAACACCGGATCCCGAATGCGATCTGGACTATGTACCAAATTCAGCGCGCGAGATGAACATCGATGTCGCGCTTTCCAATTCCTTTGGTTTCGGCGGCACCAACGGTACGCTCATCTTCCGCCGCCTTAGCTAAGCGTCGTTCCACTTTGGATCAGGTTGGGCAGGTGATGTTGGTACGTCGCCCGGCGGACAACATGGATTTGCTTGCATTACATGAGCTTGATCCGGTTCGTTATCCGTGTTTGCTGGAAAGCGTGGCGCATGGTAGCCCGCAGTCGCGCTACGACATCCTGTTTGCGTTTCCGGGCGAACGTATCATTGCCCCGGATGACAAGCGTGATTTTCTGAATCGTTTTAACCGCTCGTGGCGGAACAGCCGCGATGCAGATTCGGCTACAAATAATTCAGAACTGCCCTTTAGAGGTGGATGGCTTGTGTATCTTGGTTATGAACTTGCCGCTGAAATTGAACCCACGCTTGATTTACCAGCCAACCATGGGCAACTACCCGTTGCCTGTGCGATTCGCATACCTGCTGCCGTCATTCTGGATCATGCACACCAGGAACTCTTGCTTGTCGTTGAGTCCGGCGTTCAGCAACTGATTGCCATTATGGAGGACGACCTGGATCGCGCCTTGAACGTTACAGATGGTAAAAAGGTAAGCCCCGTTCATGTGGTCATGCAACCGGACGATCCTGCCAGGTTTCTGAATGCAGTCAAGCGCACCAAGGCGTATATCCGCGATGGCGACATATTCCAGGCAAATCTGTCACGCCTGTGGCGCGGTAAACTGCCTGAATCCATTTCCGATGTCGATATTTACCAGCAGTTACGCGATTCCAATCCTGCGCCGTTTGCCTGCCTTGCAAGGTTGCCAGGCGGCAGCATTTTATCGTCGTCACCCGAACGGCTGGTCAGCACCCATGCAGGCATAATCCAAACGCGGCCGATTGCGGGCACGCGGCCACGCGATACATCACGACAGGCATTGCTGGCAGACACCAAGGAGCGTGCAGAGCATATTATGCTGATTGATCTTGAGCGGAATGATCTGGGCCGCGTCTGCGTGCCAGGCAGTATCGAAGTTGATGAATTGATGGGTTTGGAAACCTATGAGCATGTGCACCATATCGTTTCCAATGTAACAGGCCGGCTGGCAAAAGGAATCGGGCCCGCAGACATTATCAGGGCGGTGTTCCCGGGCGGTACCATAACCGGTTGTCCGAAGGTACGGGCCATGGAAATCATTGCCGAACTGGAAGGAAAGGCGCGTGGCGCATACACAGGATCGATAGGTTATGTAAACAACGATGGCGACATGGATTTTAATATCCTGATCAGGACAATCGTCAGGGAAGGAGACACCATTTCGGTGCGCGCCGGTGCGGGTATTGTTGCTGATTCCTTGCCAGCGCGTGAACTTGATGAAACCTGCCATAAGGCACGTGGCATGCTGCATGCACTCGGATCAAGCGCATGACGACCCTGGTTAACGGGAAAAGAAGTGTGTCGGTCGCTGACAACGACCGCGGACTGCTCTATGGCGACGGCTTGTTTGAAACCATTGCGGTGTCTGATGCCCAGCCACATCAATGGGATCGGCATATGAAGCGTCTTAAGGGTTCCTGTGAGCGCCTTATGTTGCCATTACCGGATCCAGACCAGTTGTTGAGCGAGGTGCATACGTTATGTAGAAATGAGCCCCGCGCAGTGATCAAGATTATCGTCACGCGCGGTTTGGGCCAACGTGGGTACGGGATATCAGGGGCGAGCAAGCCAACTCGTATTGTTCAATTACACCCCTGGCCGAATTACCCTGAAGATTTTTATCGGCACGGTGTGGTAGCGCGTTGGTGTCACACAAGGCTATCTATCAACCCCATACTGGCCGGCATAAAGCATTTGAATCGCCTTGAACAGGTATTGGCGCGGTCCGAATGGCAGGGTTCAGATATTTTCGAGGGCTTAATGCTGGATATCCAGGGTCATGTGATCAGTGGTGTCATGAGCAACCTGTTCATGGTGCATGATCAAACCCTGCTGACACCGGCCGTCGAACTGTGTGGTGTAGCAGGCGTTCAGCGTGAGCACATTATTACCATCGCCCGTACGCTTCAGATCCCCCTGGAAATAGGCCGCTATACACCTGAACATGTGTTCAATGCCGATGAACTGTTTATCTGTAACAGCCTGATCGGTATCTTCGCGATCAATCAAATTGACAAGCGGCGCTATACCATCGGTCCAATCATTCACCGGCTGCAAGAGCATTTAGGCGATATGCCGTAAAATCGCAGGATGCGAATGACAAACAAAAATTTCGTTATCGGTGGCGCTGCAATATTGACCGCTGTCGTGATCGTGTACTTGATTCTTTTATGGCAGGATTTTACGTCCTTTATCAATGAACCGCTGGCAATCGATTCAGGGCATATAGTACTGACGGTTGCATCCGGCGATACAATCAGAACCATTGCTGATCGCTTACATGAAGCGGGGTCACTGGAATCGCCCCGTTACCTGGCGCTGCTGGCTCGTCTGAACAAACAAGCACGTGACATCAAGGTGGGTGAATACCTGGTTGAACAGGGAACCAGTGCGCAAGGTTTGCTAGATCTGTTGGTCGCCGGTTCAGTGCTGCAACATACCTTCACGGTCATTGAGGGCTGGACCTTTAAGCAAATGCTTGGCAAGTTAGCTCAGCATGACGCCATTCAACATACCTTAAGCGAATTGACTGATGAGCAGATCATGACCCGGATAGGTTATCCTGGCATGCATCCGGAAGGGCGCTTCGCACCCGATACCTATCATTTTCCCAAGGGCACCACGGATATTGATTTTCTTGAACGCGCGTACCAAACCCAGGCAAATCGGGTGATG
>BTQO01000101.1:0-5635 GCA_036985915.1 Gammaproteobacteria bacterium
AACCGTCAGACTGCCCAATCGGTCACCCGCTCCCTCGCCGGCGGTTTCTGAATATGATTGGATGCGCAAAGCGTTGATACGCTCACGCTGCTCGGGCGTGGTGAACAATCTGCCGAACCCGGTTGCTTCAGCAGCAAATACCGGCGAAGCGATAAAAACAGAAACGATTAATAATCCGAGCCTGCCACAGACATTATTTGCTGAAAGGCTCATTTTTTAGCCGTTTTCTTTGTTAGGGTATACCACTCCAGTACACACTGTGCACTAATGTTGCCCGCGTCAATCGAGAAATCACCCTGACGATCTCTTCGATTCAGAAAACAATACTTAACAGCATATTGGCCCAACGCACGCTGGTCCAGCCATTCAAAAATATTGATCAGATCGATTTCATGTAAGAGGCTAATATCCAGGCGAGCGTCCGATGCCATTACTTGAATTTCCTTGCTTTTTGGCAGCAGTTTTGAATCATATTTGGTTTGCGGGCTGAATGAGTAGCTGACCTTTGGTAGTCTGAGTTTTTGCTGAATATCACGAAAAGTTTCGATCCAGTTCAGACGTTGTTCTTCGTCAATAATGCCGCGCCTTGCAAGATCAGAATATTGTTGATGATACTCATTAAATAGATTGATATTTTCCTGTGCCGCCGCTTTTTTGTTTCGCGCAGTTCGTAGTTTCTTTTCGGCTTTGATTAACGAGTCTTCAATACTCCATTCATACATCGTGGATGGAATGGTAATTAACGCGCCAATTAACAAAGCACCGCCAACCATCAGCATTGGCATGCTGAGTAGTTTCCAGTCAAAATCTCGCGTATTGGCTGATTCGTCCGTCATAAGGCAGGTCTCATTACAATTCGAACTGAAAATTCCCGATCAATAGTTTTATCACGGATTACAGACTCGATATCAAGCGATGTATCTGATCTGATATCAAGCGGCATTACCACAGCAGCACTATCGAGGATGGATTCTTGTTCACGTAACATCGCCACCAGTGCTTCAATACGGCGAATGGCTTGCCGCAGACGATCATTAGGCACACTAATAGTTCCTTGCAAGAGCGCTATTTGATAAAGCGCATCAGCCCCTGATTTTATTGCAAGCCGGCGTGATCTGGAAACTTTTGTTTTTCGTACTGCAACGCTCGTAGTCGCGTCTTGTCTTTTACTTGGGTTGGCATCCAGTTTAGAGCTCACTATCCAGTCAAATCCGGTAATGACCAAATCCGGAAAGTTATTGAGTACACTGCTGACAAGCCGCATGGATTCGACAGGGGAAAATTTCAGGTCCTTGAGGCGGTTGTATTTAAGTATGGCATCACGAATCTGGAACCCGGAAACATCTTTTGATGGCGCATTATCAGATAGCTCCTGCGCGCGTTTGAGTAGTACTCTGGTTGTTTTATTATGCTGATCGATATCAGACTGCATGGAAAACGAATCGAATAAGTTAATACCAGTCAATACAATCGATGAGGCCAGAATAGCTATCGCTGTTGCGTGCAACCCAAGGGCTGCTACGCGATGAAAAAAGAAGTGTCTTTCCTTTTTGGTGGCATACGGGTTGGCTGGGCGTTTGATGCCAAGTACAAGTGAATATAAAGCGTCAACATGGGAACAGTCGCCAATGCCGGATATGCGCAGTTGTTTGCATATATCCGATGCCTTTACGTAGTGATATCGGATGTTTGGTGATAAGGTAAATCCACTTTTTAAATAATCATGCGTTGCTTGTTCGCCGATGACATAAGCATGTAATGTGTCATCGGCAGACAACCGCCTGGCATTGGCAAGAAACCGGACCATTCGGTCAGTTTCCGACAGAATCAGATCGGCATATTGCTGGTCGTCCAGATGCCTTCTTGGGGTCAGGCGGCTGACTTTAAAATGCCCATGACCGAAGTAATTTTGTCTAAGCCCGCTGTTTAGCCCCTGGCTGATAATGAGTACATGTGGTTCCGGCGGCGCTATGAGCTTGAACATGATCTGGCTGAGTAATGCAACCGAGTAAATGCCAAGTACCGGGGTTTTGCGTTCGCTAAGCTCCTTGAGCCAGGGCTGGATGAGGTCCGTATTCGTGATTGCCGATAAAAGCATCACATCATCGCGCCGCCCCTCGCGCAGCCGTCCCTGTTTAACAGAATGGCGCCAGGTCGTATTCGGAAAGAGTATATATAGCCGGCGTTTGAGCATTTCACGCCGGTCCTTTCCGAACACGTGTGGCGTAAATTCTTCCCTGAACACTTCTTCGGATATGTCGGTCAGGACGGCAGTCGTGAATGTTTCTTTCTCAATGGAAATATCACTGCCAAAGGCAATGACACCCGCCTCATCCTGACTATACTCATGCGCAGATAACAGCTTGCGACCTTCTATGAGGTAGGCTGTTATCTGTGTACCGGTAATGTATAAAACCCTGAGTTTAGACATGATCAGAGCTTTATGTTTCCAATGGTGTCATAAATCGGTCCGAATATTGCCATCATAATCCATAGAATCAGGGATGCCATGATGAGTGTCAACGCCGGTTCGATCATGGATTGCAATCGATCAATTCCTTCCTTTACTTCGCGGTCGTAAAAATAACTTACATTCAGGAGCGCATCATCCAGCGCACCGGTTGTTTCGCCGACTTTTATCATCCTTAACACCAGCGATGGAAACATATTCACTGACTCAAAACTTTGACTGATTCCCTGACCTTCGGTCAGGAATCGCCGCGCTTCACTCACACCATGACTTAAATACTCGTTGCCCATCACTTCTTCGCAAATGCGCAATGAATCGGTAATTTGCAGACCCGCGTTGTAGGTCAATGCAAAATAGTTGGCAAAACGGGCAAGCACAATCTTTTCTAATATGGGCCCGATTACCCATAGCTTTAGCTTCATATAATCTGCGCGGAAACGAAACGTAGGACTGGATTTGTAAAGAAATACATACGAAATTGAAGCCAATACAGGTAAACCAAATATCAGGTACCAGTAATCGACAAACGCATTTGATGTGGCGATGAGTGCGCGTGTATGTAATGGCATACCCTCACCAAATTCCGTGATGAAAGTTTGTAGCTGAGGTACCAGGTAAATCATCATAAATGACATTACACCACCGACAACCAACAGAACAAATGCAGGGTATGAAACAGCCTTGCGTGTTTGGGCGATAATTTCATCGACCCACTTAATTGAATCGGCGAGATTTTTAAATACATCGGAAAGCCGGCCGGTCTCTTCACCTGCCCGCACCAGGCTGACAAAGACACGATCAAATGTCCTGGGGTGTTCTGATAGCGCTTCGGACAGCTTTTTGCCCCCCTCGATGTCAGAAACAACCGTGGCCAGAATGCTTTGCATACGTGGATTAGAAGCGGCATCCCGCAGATCCTCCAGGGTATCCATTAACGGCACACCTGCTCTGGTGAGTTGTTCCATGTGCAGGCAGAAGGTAATGAGGTCTCTGCGGCTCAGTTTGCCACCGCGAAGGGTATGCGATGACTGGCCTTTCATTTGTTTACAGGACACAAGGTCCATGCCCATCTGTTTCAGGCGTTGTTCCAGTTCCTGGGGATCTGCAGCTTCCAGTCCGCCCGGTATAAGCCGGCCCTCGGTATTCATGGCCTTATATTGATATTGCGGCATTAGTAATCGCAGCGCATGTTGTTGTAACCGGTTAAGGAAACTCTGATTTATTCAGAGCTTCTTTGAATATCCATCACCAGGTAAGTGCATTACAGATCCAGCATGCAGTCAGGCGGGTGTTGCAAGAAAACCTGGCGGGTCAAGTGATGCGTTCTGTAAGATCGATGACTCGACTGACTTCCTCGATAGAGGTAATTCCTTCTATGATTCGGCGAATGCCATCATCGACCAAGGGTACGAACCCTTTGTCATGCGCCATGCGTCTTAGTGCGCGCATGCTGGAATGGGTTATAATGAGTTCATCGATATCACTATCAACCCGAAATACTTCCATCAGGGCGAGGCGTCCACGGTAACCCACACCATCGCACTCGTCACAACCCACCGGCCGGTAAAGTATTTGTGTGGCATGTTCATCGATACCCAGCAACTTCTTTTCGATCGGATCGGAATCGTAAGATTCACAGCAAACAGTACATAATTTTCGTACCAGTCGTTGCGCAACGATGCCAATGACATTGCCCGCAAGAATATCCGGTAACACACCAAGATCCAGCAAGCGGGGAATTGCACCAATGGCGGAATTGGTATGCAGGGTCGAATACACCTGATGGCCGGTCATCGCGGCACGCATGGCCATATCGGCGGTGTCCTTGTCACGAATCTCACCGACCAGGATGATATCGGGATCTTGCCGCATGATGGAGCGGATACCGTTGGCAAAATCCAGTTTGGCGGCTTCACTCACAGAGGTCTGTCGCAACAGCTGGATTGGATATTCAACGGGATCTTCAAGGGTCATGATATTCACACCCTCTTTATTGATATGGCTCAGCATGGAGTACAAGGATGTCGTCTTGCCCGATCCCGTTGGCCCCGTGACAAGTATGATACCTTCCGGGCGCGACATCAGGATCTTCAACAAATTGAGTGCTTCATGCTGTAAGCCGAGCCCGTCCAACGGGACGATGCCGCGCGTTCTGTCCAGGATGCGCAGCACAAAATTCTCTCCATAGGAGGTTGGATGAACCGAAGCCCTGAAATCAACACGGCGTCCTGCGAGCGTCATGGAAAATCGTCCGTCCTGTGGCGACCGGGTTTCTGCAATGTTCATATTCGAAAGCACCTTGAGCCGCACGGTCATGGCAGACCAATAACTCAGGTGCAAAGAACGTACCTGCCGTAGCACGCCGTCGATACGATAACGGACACGCAGAAAGCCTGCTTCAGGTTCAAAGTGAATATCCGATGCAGCCCGTTTAACTGCATTGGCAAGGAGCGCATCGATCAGACGTACCAGCGGTTGTGCATACTCGTCACCCTCGCCAGTGGTCAGGGGTATATATTCGATTTTGCCGGTTTCTATTTCCTTCAAAATACTGTCGACGGTGAGTGCTACACCGTAAAATTGGTCAATAGCCGCCGCGATCTCGCTTTCACCTGACAGCAATGGTTTGATGGATATAATGCCGCCCAGGGATGCGCGTAATTGATCCAGAATGACCAGATTAAACGTATCGGACATGGCGATGGTTAATTGCTGCTTTTCAGGATCAAATGACACAGGCAGTATTTTGTAACGCCGTGCCATTTCTTTTGGCACCATCTCGAGTGCTTCGCTGTCAACCATCGTCTTGACCAGATCGATGCTTTCGGTTTGCAACTGCTCACTGATAACGTCGCGAATAACCGCTTCTGTTGCAAAGCCAAGCTTGACCAGTAATTTGCCCAGCTGTTCGCGGCTTCGTTTTTGTTCAGTGAGCGCAACCCTTAGCTGATCCGGGCTGATAACACCCCGGTCCATGAGTATTTCGCCCAGCGGACGGGGCCTTTGGGCAACATCTTCAAGATCAGATCCCTGCAGGGTAGGCTGGTTCTGGGTATCGGATAAGGCTTTAATTTTTTTGCTTGCTTGTGCCATAAGATGATTACGGTCCGAGTGTTTTTATGCGCGCCTGTACCTGTTCGGCTGAGAAATTAACATCCTGTTGTG
>BTQO01000102.1:0-5559 GCA_036985915.1 Gammaproteobacteria bacterium
AAATGCTACTGATTGTTTTCTTGCATACGATTGGTCAGGCAATGTCCGGGAACTGGAGAATGTTTGTCGGTGGCTGACCGTGATGGCCCCAGGTCTGGAAGTAAGCAGTGCAGATTTGCCGCCAGAGATAATTGATGTTCAAGGCAAGGATGAATCAGTGCAAGGTAGCTGGGAAGATCTACTTAAGGCGTGGGCCATGAATGATAAACTGTCTGCAGATAGCGAGGCGCTGGCCGCAGTTATGCCACGCGTGGAGAAAATCCTGATTGAAGTTGCTTTGGCAAGAACACGTGGGCGGCGACAGGAGGCTGCCAAGTTACTAGTCTGGGGCCGTAATACCCTGACGAGAAAGATTCAAGCTTACCAGTTAAACGATGATTCAAGTGCGACCCAGCACTAAGGAAGGCCAGATTAATTTAGAGATTCCTTAAGTTAAATTCCTGTTCAGTTTGAGTGAATTCAATACATTCCGAAACAATATTTATTCTGCGGACAGACAACTGAGATAGGCTGATTCCAGATCAGTCGTTTGATATTGCTTGACCAGTTCAGCGGGGTTTCCAATAAAATGCAAATGACCGTTGTGCAGGATTGCCATTCGGTCTGCAAGGCCGGTAACGTCTGATAGCAGGTGTGTACTAAAAAGAATTGTGGTGCCTAAGGCCCGTTGCCGGGAAAATTCCCGTTTCAGCAATGCTCGCGCCACCGGGTCCAGGCCATTCATGGGCTCATCCATAATCAGGAATGATTTATTGCTTAAAAGACAGGCCGCGATCCCCAGCTTCTGCGTCATACCTTGCGAATAGTATTTAACAGAGCGGTTGAGTATGACCATATCAAAGTCGAGTGATGTGCAAACCGATTGAACTGTGGTCTCGTCCAGCTCGTCTGTGCCCGCAAGTGCTACGATTGTGTGCAGGAATTCGCGACCGGTCAGGTAGGGCGGCGCACAAAAATTTTCCGGCAGGTAAGCAACATCACTTCTAGCGTGCGGTAATTCGCTGGACAGCGCACCAAACCTGATGCTCCCTTTATCCAAACGGTTAAGATCGAGGATGGCCTTGAATAGGGTTGTCTTTCCTGAACCGTTAGCACCTGTGAGTGCAAATAGCTCACCCTTCACTAATGCAAGGTCCAGACCTTTCAGAACCTCCAGACGTCCGTGTTTTTTTCGGGCATGGTTAACGGACAATAATGATTCGCCGGCAGGTGTATTGGTTTGGGTGTTCATGTAGTTGGAAAAATAAAAAAGGGGCGCCAACTGCGCCCCATCTAATTACTTAAAGTTCACAAATCCATGTTACAGCTGGCGGCAGATTATATATTCGGTACCTTCCACATAGGCGGGTGTAGCAGCAGCTATCTCTTGTTGTAGAATACCGCTATCACCTGCACCGTCATCCACTTGTGAGTCGATAACGCCACCAAACTTGCCAAGTACACGGCTCATGCAAACGACGTGGCCTTGAATACCGGCCAAGGGCGCACCATCCTGAACACCGATGATGCCGCCGAACGGGTTGCTTGGCTGCGCAAACGACTCATCATCAGTTATTATTGTTTTACCCGTAATCAGGCCTGAACGGCGCAGATGAAACCACATGAGCAGTGACTCATTTGCGCCAGTCATGGCCGTACCTGAGCAATTATCCGGACCAACATTCCAAAGACCGTCAATTGAGCCGTTAGCGTCACCGTCACAGCCTGGAGTAGCCAGTGTCCACCGGGCATTCGCGCCGGGATCGTCACCCGGCAGCCGGTTGTAACGGTCCTGGTATGAGAAGATCGCAGCCGCAACACCGTCGAAATCGCTGACCGCGCGTTTGATGCGGGCGTTATTCACCATCTCCTGCCCCTTCAGCACCGCACCGAGCAGAATCCCGATAATCAGGAATACGATAGCAAGCTCGACCAGCGTGAAGCCCTGTTGTTTCGACATGATCTTTCTCCATTCAACGTCTATCTATCTTATAAGCATATACCATGCCAAATTCAGAAGATTATCAACGTTTGTTAAGCCAATGAATTATAATAATAGCACAACTTATTGTTTTATTTTATTTTTATAAGTTTTTATAGTGACTTCAAACGCGACGGTCATGGGGGCGATCGTGATTAAACCAGGCTTTTATGGCGCACATTCTGTCAATTATTCAACAGATCGTTGAGATTTTGACGGTTTGGCCGCTTCCTCCAGTGCCTTGAGCTTGGCGTTGAGAAATTGAAGCTCATTGGGATCGGTGATTTGACCACTGGCAATGAGTCCGCCGAGCACGATCCGGGTCTGTTCGAGTTCGTTTAAATCTTCCAGAATAAAGACTTCCATTTCACGGACCCAGGCCGGCAGTTTGAGGCTGCTGGTGTATCGATTCAGGTCCCGTGCATAGCGTAATGCGAGGCCGGTATCTTTCAAGCGATGCCTGGCGAGTACGGTGATCTGGGCCATGTGGCGCCAGTGTGCCGCAGGGCGCAGACGAAAGGCGCGTCGCACAAGGGCGTACATGGTCTTGGACCGTTGTGGTTCATTCACGGCGCCGAACACACTGGCCGCAAGAAAGATCGGGTATTGCGACTGCCGGTCAAAACTCGCGCTTAATTCGAGCCAGGATGACAATGTGTCGTAATCGAGGTCACGCATGGGTGCCAGGTGGCCGGCGGACACATCCGAGGATTGCGCTACTAATGCCAGTAGCCGCGATGCCAGAATCGGGTCATTCAATGTGGCGATCGTGACCAGTGCAGCGGGCGGCGGCAGTGCCAGTAAAGGAATGACCGGACCAGTATCGTGCTGAATGGATTTGAATGTTGAATGTGCAAGAAACGATAAGATCAGCAACACCGTAATACCCAAAGGAACGGCTTTAATGGGGCGCTCATTAATCATTGCTTGCTCAAAGGTTACGGCGGTAAAAATCAAACAACCCGGCGGCCAGAAATAATAAAATCGCCAGAATCGTTTGAACAAAAATGGCGAAGATCTGATCAAATGCGATACGCTCATTGAGCAACCATTGGGTTGCGGAAAATTCTGATAAATCGGGTATAACGATGCTGAGCGCTTGCAAGAAAAATTTGATTGCCGTATCAGCAACACCCGCATATTCTGCCAGTTTGCTTTCGGCCATTATCTGAAGCCAGCTTATAAGCCGGGCGAGGACATAAAATATACACGTCAGCGTAAATGATAGGGGTAGGTTTTGCAGGGTAGATGCAAAGAACTGGGCAACTATGACAATAATCCATAATTCAAAGATTAATGTAGCACCCCATACGAATACTTGCCCCGCAGGCGCGATAAAAAAAAGAAAAGGTGTCAGTATCACCGCGATAAATAGTGCAGTAGTGCAATGACCTGCTGCCTTGCCAAGGTAGATGAACGATCTGGGTACAGCCTGCGCTACCAGAAGATCAATAAAATGATCGTTATATTCACGTGTGATGTTATTGATAACAAACAAACTGACGGTGAAAAAAGCAATGATTCTTATGAGGGCAGAAGACGTTGCGATTTGCAAAGACTGCGTTTCGGTCAATGCAATATCACTAATAAAGAATACAATGGCAGACAAGATAATCCAGCAAATGGCCATTAGCAGTAGTAATCTGCTACGAATTGCTTCTAAAAATGTTAAATGAGCAATGGTATAAAAGGGTGTTAGCGACATACTGTTGTATTTTTGTCAATTATGAATACTAGATTAAGTAAACAAAAAAATAAATGGTTGGTTAATCCACTACACCGAAATCGCTATCTCGGTGCGATGTTGATAACTCTGCATGGTGCTGTACTCAGTGTCAATGTTACGGGTACGTTCATGCTGTTTATTTTAGTACATGCAGCAATGTTCCTGTTGTGGCAGCCTGTGTGGAGTGGTCAGGCAAGAATTGGAATCCGGGTCATCTTTTTCCTGATCGTTGCAGTAGCACTGCTGCCTATTGAAACATTTCAACCATGGTTCCTGGCTTTTTGGGCATTGTTTCTGCTTGGTTTATTGGGTGGCGAGACGATCGTGAGCCGTTCCGAACAGTTTACTGCAATTTTGGCGTTTATCACGCTTGCCCTGAGTATGCTGCTTTATATAGCGCCACTGTTGGCTGGTGTGCCTGCATTGGAAAGTGACGCGAACTGGATCACCATGGTTATTGTGCCAGCGATTGCATCACCCTTGTTGTTTATCAATGCATCAAAACAGGGTAAATCCAGAATTCATATGGATATCGTCAGGGCCTTGATTGCACCATTGGTGGTCAGTGTGCTCTCGCTGGCCAGCCTTGTATATAAATATAGTGCCGATATTCCTTATCCCGATGCGCTGATTAAGACAACATTAATATCCGCGGTTGTTTTACTGGCGCTCGCCTGGTTGTGGGGTACGGATTCGAGATTGTCCCGAATGCGTGAAATGTTATCGCGCTATCTGTTAAATCTCGGCTTAAGTTTCGAAAGCTGGCTGAAGACAGTTGCTGAAGTTGCTTCCGAGCAGATAAGCACACCGGTTGAATTTCTGGATCGTACAACCAGCAGTTTACTGGAATTGCCGTGGGTAAGCGGTGCCGGTTGGAATTACCGGGGGAAAAGCGCTATACACGGTGAGCCAACAAAACACGTTGTGTCGTATTCCGGAAGTACGTGCACTCTGGATATTTATACGAGAATGCCGGTCGGCCCCGCGTTACGCGCGCACGCACAACTACTGTTTGATGTCATGCGTCTGATGCTGGAAGCCAAGGAGCGCGAGCTTGAACTGGCCATGCAGGAACGTCTGATATCGGTTCATGAGACAGGCGCCAAACTCACACACGACATCAAAAACATACTGCAATCGATTCAGGCACTGGCCGAAGTGGCCAGATCGGCGGATTTTGCGAATGACCAGGAAGCGCCACAGGTTTTAAGACTTCAATTGGTTCGGTTAACCGATCGGCTTAAGGCGACATTGAATAAACTTAAAGTACCGCCCGAAGGTAAACAATCCAGCAGTATCAACTTAAATCGATGGTGGGAGGCTACGCGAGCGCGCTATATTGGACTCGACATCGAATTCATTGATGAGATCAGCGATACAGACATGACCGTACCCGGCGATGTCCTGGATGGCATACTGGATAATTTGATCAGTAATGCGCAACACAAACGCATTGAACAGGGGCACTTAGGCATTCAGGTAACGCTTAAAGCCAAAGACAGTCAGTTGCAGATCAATGTGTGCGATAACGGTCCGGCAATGGATGATGAGGTGGCTGAGCGGATATTCAGGAACCCGGTGCGATCGGAAAGCGGTCTTGGCGTCGGCCTGTATTTATCCGCACGCATGGCGACGAACGCAGGCTATACGTTAAGGCTTGCTTCAAATGAACCAGGGCGCGTGTGTTTTAAGATCAGCCAGTAAAACGCTAGTTGTTAGCTACTCAGGGTAAAGCTTTCCCCGCAGAGATCCACCGCCCGATCAAAATATGCCTGGAGAGCCAGGTGACCTCATCGTCAAATAAGCCATAGACATAGTCATTTTTTGTGAATGTCGCATCGTTATTACCATTATCACCATTAGCGCTATTATC
>BTQO01000103.1:0-5519 GCA_036985915.1 Gammaproteobacteria bacterium
TTTCGCCACCCGGGCTGGTTATTGTGCGTCTTCATTCAAGATAATAAGTGGAGGCTGAGGGCGGAATCGAACCGCCGTACACGGCTTTGCAGGCCGCTGCATAACCACTCTGCCACCCAGCCGATGACCTTTAATTACGTTTGAATCATACCATCCGCGCACCCTGCGAAAAAAACCCCGGTAAGCGGCCGGGGTTTATAAGAAACTGGAGCGGGAAACGAGACTCGAACTCGCGACCCCAACCTTGGCAAGGTTGTGCTCTACCAACTGAGCTATTCCCGCGCTGAGCTTCGGCATTCTACCGAGCCGTCACAGGCTGTCAAGGTCCGGTTTTTACCGCTATTTCAGAGGCTTAGGGTTGATCCTGACGGGTTAACTCAGGCCAGGCAGCCATGAGATAGCATATCATCGACCAAAGCGTCATCAGTGCCGCGATGTACAGACCCATATAGCCAATCCAGTAGACGGGTATCGGCCCTATCGGGTTCCTGAGCAGAAGCAGGAAGATGGCAATCATCTGTGTGGTTGTTTTCACCTTGCCCGCCATGGACACCGCCACCAGCGATTGCCGGCCCATGTTGGCCATCCATTCACGCAGTGCCGAAACCGCGATCTCGCGCCCGATAATAACGGCGGTCGGAATCACGAATGCCCATACGGGTTCCGGTGCATCCGTAACCAGCAGCAGCAACGCAACGGCCACCATAAACTTGTCGGCCACCGGGTCTAAAAAGGCGCCAAACTTCGAAGTTTGATTGAAATGACGTGCAACATAACCATCCAGCCAATCCGTAAGCGCCGCAAGACCGAAAATGGCGGCAGACAACAGATGATTCAACTCAATCGGCAGGTAAAAAACCACAACCATCACGGGTACAAACGCAATCCGCGTGAGGGTCAATAGATTGGCGAGATTGTAGTTCATCGTGCGTTACGTGCCTTTAACACAGCTTAACCGGTTTCCGGATGAAACGTTGCAAATATCCGTTCGGCCAATGCACGGTTAATGCCGGGCACCTTCACCAGTTCATCGATACCGGTGCGTGCGATTTCGCGCAACCCGCCAAACTGTTTGAGTAGTCGTTGTCGTTTCTTCGGCCCAAGACCGGTAATCCCCTCCAACACCGAAGTCTGGGCACCGCGTTTACGCCTTTGCCTGTGCCCGGTAATGGCAAACCGATGCGCTTCATCGCGTATTTGCTGTATCAATAACAATGCCGGAGAATCCGGTGGCAGCAAAACCGGGTTTTTTGTATCCGCTAAAAACAGTTTTTCCAAACCCGGTTTGCGGCCTGCACCTTTAGCCACGCCCACCGTGAATACGCCGTTGATATCCAGTTGGTCAAACACCGCCAACGCGTGCGACAACTGTCCCCTGCCCCCGTCAACAAGCAAGACATCGGGCAATTTTTCCTCACCGCGTTTGATTCGTTTATAGCGGCGCATCAACGCCTGTGTCATTGCGGCATAATCGTCACCGGGTGTGATGTCCTTGATATTAAAACGGCGGTAATCCGATTTTTTCGGGCCTTCTTGCCCGAACACAACACACGAGGCCACGGTTTTGGTGCCACTGGTATGGCTGATATCAAAACACTCGATTCTGTTTGGTGCCGCATCCATGTTAAATGCATCGCGTAACGCCTCAAACCTTGCCTTAAGTCTGGAACTCGCGGCAGATTTCAGGTTCAAGGATTGTTGTGCATTGCGTATCGCGTCATCCAGCAATCTCGCCCGCACACCGCGCACACCATGCCGAATATGTATCCTGCGGCCATATTGTTCGCTGAACATGCCTTCCAGTGTTATTGAGTCATCCGGTTCTATACTAACGATGATTTCCGGTGGCGGTTCGTGTTTTAGGTAATATTGCGAAATAAACGCGTTCATCATGCCACTTGAAACCGTTTGCGCAGGTATGTGTGGGAAATAGGTTTTGCCACCGAGATTAATTCCGTGGCGAATATAAAACACCTGTATACAGGCATGCCCATCATCGATACAACCGGCAATCACATCCAGGTTCTTCAACGAGGTGTGCGTACCAAACTTTTCCTGCATGCGCCTTAGGCTGGCAATTTGATCGCGCAAACCGGCAGCGTGTTCAAATTCCAGATGTTCCGATGCCCGGTCCATCTGTTGCGCCAAGCTATCGATGACCTCGTTGCTCTTGCCTTCCAGGAACATGGCCACGTTATTCACGTCACGTTTGTAGTCTTCTTCCGGGATAAACCCCACGCACGGTGCAGTGCAGCGTTTGAGCTGGTATTGCAGGCACGGCCTGCTGCGGTTTTTATATTCGTAGTCTTCGCAAGTGCGCAGCTTAAACACCTTTTGCAAAAGGTTAAGACTCACGCGAACCGCAGCCGCACTGGGGTATGGCCCAAAGTACCGCCCTGCCCCCTTGCGCGCACCACGTGTGCAGGCGATGCGTGCAAACGGCTCATCGGTTGAGAGAGATATATAAGGGAAGGATTTGTCGTCGCGCAGCAGAACATTGTAGCGTGGCTTGAGCTGTTTGATCAGCGTGTTCTCGAGCAACAATGCCTCGCCCTCGCTGCGCGTGGTGGTCACCTCGATGTCGTGAATCTGGCTGACCAACAACTGGGTCCTGTTATCGTTGGCGCGCGTAAAATAGCTCGCCAGGCGCTTACGCAGATTTTGCGCCTTGCCGATATATAACAGCTTGCCCGCCGCATCCAGCATCCGGTACACCCCCGGTTGGGTGCTGACGCTGTTTAAAAACTGCTTGGGCTCAAATAATGAATCATCCATGCCAGCATTATAGGCAGCTAAATAATCCCTGTTCAGGCCAATAATATTCTGTTAATTAGTGTCATTTATCAATAAGTTGCGATGCTTTTTTAAAAACATCCCTGAACATGGGTTCGCTCAATCGGCGGGTCTGGGTGTTATAGCGGCTACAGTGGTAGGAATCCAGCAGCACCAAACCGTTCGGCAACGCGTGCTGGTGACCATGCCCAAAGGTATAGTCTTTGAGTTTAAGCGCGAAAGCGCGCAGCACCGCGCCATGGGCAATGGTCCCCAGCGCCAATATCACTGCGTCTGGTTGCAATGCCTGTAATTCGGCTGCCAGGTAAGTGTTGCAGGTTTTGATCTCGGCCGTGGTCGGCTTGTTTTCCGGCGGCAGGCATTTAACGGCATTGCTGATGCGGCAGCCAATGAGCTTAAGTCCGTCATCGGCGGATACAGACTCAGGGTTTGATGCAAACCCGAAGTCATACAACGTTTGGTACAGAAGGATCCCGGCATAATCACCAGTGAAGGGGCGGCCGGTGCGGTTGGCACCATGCATACCCGGCGCAAGCCCAACGATTAGAAGCTTTGCCTTGGGGTCACCAAATGGCGGTACCGGCGCCGCATGGTAATCAGGGTGATCACCTTTAACGAGCGTTAGATGGTTAGCAAGTCGGCTACAAGATCGACACTCTATATTAAACGGCTGTGCATGCTCGCCTGGTTTTATTGTGGTGCGCATTATCAATTGCATTGAGTCAAATTATGGCGGAGAGGGAGGCCGTTCTCGCACCTCCCTCGGCTCTGGCTCCTGCTTCGCTCTACCACCTACATCCATATAGGCGTGTGCTCCACGGCACCTGCACTTCTGACCTCCATGGATGGAGGAAATGCAATAGGATTGCCAGGAGCAATCCTTGCCATGTGCAATGGCCGTTCTCGCACCTCCCTGTGCTCCACGGCACCTGCACTTCCATGTGCAATGGGATTCTCACCAATGTTCTCATCGCAGTCCAGTCATATGACCAGTAAAAAGGGGTCCTAAGGGGCCCCTTTTTACTGGTATGGCGGAGAGGGAGGGATTCGAACCCCCGGACGGTTGCCCGTCAACGGTTTTCAAGACCGCCGCTTTAGACCACTCAGCCACCTCTCCTGTCTGCGAAACTACCTATTAACGCTGCATGTTCTAGCTTCACCATCCATGGAGCGGCGCGTCCGGCCCAACTTGCTTCGTTACGCTGTCCATGCATAACTCGCAAGTCCTGGGCGAACCATCTATGGTCCGCCCGTTCGGCGGGACGAATATTCGCCGGACATTCGTCTTTTCCCGCCTCACCCCTGTTGGTCGCTCACCGGCACGAACATTCACTGGATGTTCGTGTCTTCCCGGCTCGACCACTTAAGCCACCTCTCCAGTCGAAACTGACTGCTTTAATGCCCTGTCAGACGACACCTTCACAACCCACGCGGCTCAGACCGCCGCTACACTTAAACCACCTCTTAGGGTCTTGACACTTCGGCTCGTTTCTGCAGACCGGCAGTGCCAGGTAGCTTTGTGGCGTAAACCGCCGCAAGCCACTGTTTGACGGGCGGTTATTATATCGATCGGGGTCATTTGTACCAGCCCACCCCGCATAATGGCTCTTCTGGGGCCAAGTGCTGGACTTCGGCCGGTAATGCCTTGAAATTGCAGTCGTTCACCCATATTGTTACTGGCAGTATGCGGGTTTATACCACCCGATTTGGATGCTATGCTTGGAACCAATTCTGGGCCATTTGTGTCCAATTTACCGATTTCGTTTTTATTATAAGGAGACGATTAGTTATGGAGCCTCGTGAATTCGCGCTAAGTCGGCCGCAAGAATCGATTCTTGCGAGCAACAAGGTCATTCGCAACACCTATACGCTGCTGTCGATGACACTGATCTTCAGCGGCCTGATGGCTTTCGTGGCGATCATGATGCAGCTGTCCTATGGTACAGCGCTGGTTGCTGATATCGTAGCCATAGCCATGCTGTGGTTCGTTCTGCCGCGCACGGCCAATTCCGCAGCTGGTATCGGTGTGATCTTTTTGGTTACCGGTCTTTTTGGCGTCGGCCTGGGTCCTGTCATCAATTACTATCTGGAAATGCCGAGCGGACCCACGATTGTAATGACCGCGCTGTCGGGCACCGGTGTGATTTTCCTGGCGTTGTCAGGTTACGCATTGACTACACGCAAGGATTTCAGCTTCATGGGCGGCTTCCTGATGGTCGGCATGTTTGTCGTGTTGCTGGCCGCGCTGGCGAATATCTTTCTCGGCATGCCTGCCCTGTTCCTGGCTGTCAATGCAGTCATTATTATGGTGATGAGCGGTTTCATTTTGTATGAGACATCGGCCATCATTCATGGCGGTGAAACCAACTACATCATGGCCACAGCCAGCCTGTTTTTATCCTTGCTCAATCTTTTCCAGGCCCTGTTGTACCTGCTTGGCGCCTTTTCCGGCGACGATTGATTGCAGCGATAACACTTAATAAAAAGCCCCGTCCAACGGGGCTTTTTTGTTCTTTACGAGTAAACAGCTATGGGTTGGACAACAATTGGAACGGCGATATTGCTGGGTGCAATGCTCGTGTATGTGTTTCCGCGCATGCGCCAAGCCATGAAAAATTCACCCAAGGGTACAACTTCTGACTGGATGGGTGTACTGATTCCTATTGTGGGCGTTATTTTGTTTGTTATTCTGCTGATTAAAATGGTCTAAGGAAACTCTGATTTAT
>BTQO01000104.1:0-5463 GCA_036985915.1 Gammaproteobacteria bacterium
CTATCTACATGGGCACGCAAGGCTGAAAGTGTTTCGCGTATTTCAGTTGGATGATGCGCGAAATCGTCATACACCGTGACGCCATGTTGCTGGCCAACCACCTCCATTCGTCCTTGTACCGACCGGAACGTAGCAAGCGATTCAATCGCGGATGCCGGCATCACACCCGCGTGTTGTGCTGCGGCAAGTGCAGCCAATGTATTTTCCAGATTATGGCGTCCGATCAAACCTGAGTGCACAGTCCCCTTGGACTGATTATTGAACAACACTTCAAACTTGGATGCTGTGCTATTCACGTGGTTGACTCTCCAGTCGGCATCGGCCTCACCGGCACTGTATGTTTCTCGTGGCGTCCAGCACCCCATGGCCAGCACCTTGGCCAACTCCGGGTCAGATGCGTTGACAATAATACGTCCGTTGCCGGGTACCGTCCGGACCAGGTGATGAAATTGCTGCTTAATGGCTGCCAGATCAGGAAAAATATCCGCGTGATCATACTCCAGGTTATTCAGTATCAAGGTGCGTGGTCGATAGTGGATAAACTTGGAACGCTTGTCGAAAAATGCCGAATCGTATTCATCGGCCTCGATCACGAAGAACGGTGCGGCACCCAAACGCGCAGAAACACCAAAATTCTGTGGAATACCGCCAATCAGAAACCCCGGTTCCAGCCCCGCGTCTTCCAGCATCCAGGCCAATAGACCCGACGTGGTGGTTTTTCCATGTGTGCCTGCGACCGCCAACACCCAACGGTCCTGCAATACCTTGTCCGCCAGCCATTGGGGTCCGGATACATAGGGCAACCGTTTATCCAATAGATATTCCACAGCCGGGTTGCCACGGGATAAGGCATTACCCACCACCACCACATCGGGTGCGGGCTTAAGATGCTCAGGCAGATAACCCTTCATCAGGCGAATACCCTGCGATTCAAGCTGGGTACTCATCGGTGGATAGGCCCCGGCGTCTGACCCGGTGACGTGGTGACCCAGCGCGCGCGCGATCAGGGCGAGCCCGCCCATAAAGGTGCCACAAATGCCCAGTATATGAATATGCATCGTGATAAGACTCTAGCTGTTGGGCGGCGGGATGATCGAATAGGACACGCTCAACGATATAAAGATATAGGCCAGGGCACCGAGGGTGCCTGTGAACCAGCCGGTAGACAAGGCGTGGCGAAAAATATGGCCAAGAACCACAATTTGCCACACAAATAATCCGGTTAGCAGGAGTTGAAACAGCGTGGCAATGTCGCCCTTGCCCGGTACGCCGGCTATAAACGGTATCCCGATGATCGTCAGCAACGCACCGGTGCCAAACATAGCGCTGAGTGTCTGATTAAGCCTGCTTATCCGGCCGCGCATGGAAAGTGCGAATGCAGCGATCACGATCAACACTAGCATGTCGACCAATACGAGCATCAGGGCCTCAATCAGCGTATACACAATTACCAGGTGAAGCACACCACTGATGAGTGCAACCACCGCCATTAAGCCAAGCAAAAACCCGGATGCAGGTAGTGCGCCAGGGCTTAATCTGAGCAAGCAGATATTGATCAATGTCTTAATCAGTTGCGACATGCGAAATGGGAAATGGGAAATGGGAAATGGGAAAAAACGGGAAAACCCTAGTAAATAGCAATCTTCGGACTGCATCCTGCAACAGATTGCAGTATTCTACGCCCCCGCAGTTTTGCCAGATAGCCGGTAAAGGCATGAAAAAGATCCGCGACTTTTCACAATTCGAGATCGAGACGGTTCAAGATACCATCAATGAACGGTTTGACAAGGAAGTTGAACTACAAGTCGCTGACAGCGAAGTCCGCCTGAATCCTCATTCCACGGAACTGGCCCTGTGCCCGACACTGTACTGGCGGGTAGATAACTGTCACTTTGTGATTATTAAAACAGATTCAAACCGCTACAAGCCACAATTTTTCTACAGCGTTCGCGAAGAATACGGAACCGGCGTCGATGATTACAGCGATATCGCCGATAGCATACTGGCACTATTGCAAACACAAGCTGATCACGAATTAAAACAAAAAAACGCGGTTGCCGAAGACAAAAAGACCAAATCAATCGGGCTGTAGCGAACAATCAGATTTAGGAAACTCTGATTTATTCAGAGTTTCCACGGTACAAGGATGTACCGCCAAAACCAATCCCCGCAGGTGATTGGTTTTGTGAGGAAAACGGAAACTTGTTTTCGTTTTCCGTGCGCTGATAATTACAGGATGTAATTCTTCAGAGCTTGCTTAAACATAACTTAGGGAGATCAAACCAGTGCCTAAATCAGCAAACCCGCGCAGGAATGCTTTCTACGCGCAATCGGGTGGCGTAACCGCAGTGATCAATGCATCCGCGTGCGGCTTGATAGAAACTGCGCGCAAACACAAGGACAAGATCGGTAAGGTGTACGCTGGCCGCAATGGCATCATTGGGGCGTTAACGGAAGACCTGATCGATACCAGCAAGGAGTCGGCGACCGCTATTGCTGCGCTTAAACACACGCCATCCGGCGCTTTTGGTTCCTGTCGTTACAAGCTCAAAAGCCTGGATGAGAACCGACGCGAATACGAACGCCTGATTAAGGTTTTCGAAGCCCACAACATCGGTTATTTCTTCTACAACGGTGGTGGTGACTCAGCCGATACGTGTCACAAGATATCGCAATTATCCAAGTCCATGAGCTATCCAATCCAGGCCATCCACATACCCAAAACCGTCGATAACGATTTACCAGTGACCGATAACTGCCCGGGGTTTGGTTCCGTTGCCAAGTACATCGCAATCTCTACCCGTGAAGCCAGTTTCGACGTCGCTTCAATGGCAAAGACCTCCACCAAGGTATTTATCATTGAAGTCATGGGTCGCCATGCCGGCTGGATCGCCGCCGCCGGCGGACTGGCCTCGACCGAGGATACACCTATTCCGATTGTCATTTTGTTCCCCGAGGTCAAATTCAATGAGCAGAAATTCCTCAAGAAAGTAAACGCCATGGTGAAAAAACATGGCTACTGCTCTGTCGTCGTCTCCGAAGGCGTATGTCGCCCGAATGGTGCATTCCTGGCCGATACTGGCCTGAAAGATGCCTTTGGTCACGCCCAATTGGGCGGCGCCGCGACCGTCATCGCTGGCATGATCCAGACCAGGCTGGGTTTGAAAAACCACTGGGCGGTGGCCGATTACCTGCAGCGCGCCGCCCGGCATATTGCATCCAAAACCGACGTTGACATGGCCTATGCCATGGGCAAGGCAGCAGTGGAATTCGCACTTCAAGGTGAAAATGCTATCATGCCGACCGTCAAGCGCACCTCGAACAAACCCTTCAGGTGGACCGTGGGCAAAGCCCTGCTGGCCAAGGTGGCCAACGTGGAAAAAATGATGCCAGCCAGCTTCATCACTAAAGATGGCTATGGCATTACCCAGAAATGCCGTAATTACATGGAGCCGCTGATCAAGGGTGAAGACTATCCGCCTTACAAAAACGGACTGCCCAGGTACGTGCGGTTAAAAAATGTCGGCGTTGCGAAAAAACTAAAGACAGGCTTCAGGATCAAGTAGCGTACAACAGCCTACCCGCGGCTGATATCAGGGCACGGGTACAGGAGATCAGATGACTTTGGACAAGGCGCGTGAGATGCTTGAAGTACAGGTCTCAATGGGTAGCGGATATAACCGCAATAGCGCACGGCTGATCCTGGCAGAGGTACAACGGGAACATGGTCAGTCAGCGGTTGATCAACTGATCCGCGAGCTTGATCTCGAGACCGCTTTTGGCTTGAAACCTGGCACGGATTTTTCCAGGGTCGCCCCGCAATAAAGTGTAGCCGTTAGGCCGGGTGGTATGAACCTCGCACGCATCGAGTTGTACTCACCGATGCATTGGAACAACAACACGCAACATTAAGGGAGTATATCTATGTCGTTTGGAGTGTGGTTTGCATTGATCTGCGCTATCGCAGCACTGGTTTATGGCGGCTTCTCGATTCGCTGGATTATGGCGCTACCAGCCGGCAGTGCCAAAATGCAGGAGATTTCGGGTGCCATTCGTGACGGTGCGCGTGCTTATCTAAAGCGCCAGTACCGCACCATTGGCATCGTGGGTGTCATACTGTTTTTCGTAATTATGGTGTTCCTGGATGTAGCCACTGCGGTTGGATTTGGTTTTGGTGCAATGCTTTCTGCCATGGCGGGCTACATCGGCATGATGATTTCGGTGCAGGCCAATACACGCACCGCGCAGGCTGCCTATGATGGCCTGGGTGCGGCATTAAACGTTGCCTTTCGCGGCGGTTCGATTACCGGCATGCTGGTCGTAGGCCTTGGTCTGTTGGGTGTCGCCGGTTATTACGCCCTGCTGGTCGGACTAGGCTACCAAGAACCGCTCAAGCCACTGATCGGATTTGCTTTTGGTGGCTCGCTCATTTCCATTTTTGCGCGACTGGGCGGCGGCATTTTTACCAAGGGTGCCGATGTGGGCGCCGACCTGGTCGGCAAGATCGAAGCCGGCATTCCGGAGGACGATCCACGCAACCCGGCCGTCATCGCGGACAATGTCGGTGACAATGTCGGTGACTGCGCCGGCATGGCCGCCGATTTGTTCGAAACCTACACGGTTACCCTGATTGCCACCATGTTGCTGGGCGCCGTCACCTTGCGCGGTATCGATGACATCGCAGTCATCTACCCATTGGTTCTTGGTGGTATTTCAATCATCACATCCATCATAGGTGCCTTGTTTGTGCGCATCCGCAAAGGCAAAAAGATCATGAGTGCGCTGTACCGCGGCGTCATCGTTTCGGCTGTGCTGGCCGCCGTTATTTACTACCCGGTCACCGTCTGGATGATCAATGGCGCAGGCGGCATCGATCCAGTCCGCTTGTACTTCGCCTCACTGATCGGTCTGGCGCTCACCGGTGCCATGGTCGTGATCACTGAATACTACACGGCAACCGAGTTCAGCCCGGTCCGGCATATTGCCGAAGCCTCAACCACCGGGCACGCCACCAACATCATTGCGGGCTTAGGTGTCTCCATGAAAGCGACCGCGGCCCCCGTCCTTGCAGTGGTCTTGAGCATCTGGGGCGCCTATGAACTATCCGGCCTGTACGGCATTGCGATTGCAGCCACCTCCATGCTTTCCTTGACCGGTATGATCGTCGCACTCGATGCCTTTGGCCCGATCACCGACAACGCCGGTGGCATTGCTGAAATGGCGGGCCTGCCCGAGGAGATTCGCAACATCACCGACCCGCTGGATGCCGTGGGCAATACCACCAAGGCTGTTACCAAGGGCTATGCCATTGGTTCTGCAGGCTTGGCGGCCTTGGTGCTGTTTGCGGACTACACCCATAGTCTTGGTGAACAAGGTGGCGCAGTTAACTTCGATCTGACAAACCATATGGTCATCATCGGGCTGTTCATCGGGGGCCTGGTCCCCTACCTGTTCGGCGCACTC
>BTQO01000105.1:0-5337 GCA_036985915.1 Gammaproteobacteria bacterium
TGGGTGGCGGATAGCCCCAATGAAGGCAACTTTATGGCCACGATGCCTTAAGATGATTCATGGTCGTCTGCACTGTAAAGATAAGTGCGGTTAAAGCGGGTAGGGGCGACGACGATTATCTTTTAACTTATTGATAAGTGGCATTTTTATCAATCTATTTACCTATTTGGCATGAACGATCATGGGAGCACAGGCAGTGACTGCTGAGGCCGTGAAGACCGATTCAAGCGATCATCAGGTGTTGATCGAGCAATATCGCCTGCTGTTCAGGCAGGCGCCGCTGACGGTGATTGCCACCACGTTGTTGGTCCTGCTGATTACCTGGAGTTTCTGGGACAGCCTGCCGCAGACCTACCTGATGGCTTGGCTTGGGGCGATGTTGACGGTGAATGCGATTCGACTGGCCCTCTATATGGCCTATATACAACAGGATCAGGCCAAGCGATTGTCCCGGCTACTGCGCGCCTCATATATCGGTGTGTTAATCCTGTCCGGCGTGATATGGAGCGCCCTGGCATTAATGGGTACTGTTGCGGGCTCCTTTGAACAACTGGTCGTTATTACGTTGATATTGGCGGGTGTCTATGCGTCGGCTATCGCATCGAACAGCAGCGTGATGAGTGGGTTTATTGGATTCTCGTTACCCGTCATTTTACCGGTCTCGGCCATCTTCTTTTACCGCGAGGAACAACACGCATTGTTAATCGCCTGGAGCATCATTTTATACACGTTCTTTATGAGTTTTGCAGCGTTCGAGGTTAATCGCATCTTGCGGAAAAATATCTGGCTTGCCATCGAGAATGCCAGATTGTTAAAGAATGTATCACGTTCCCGGGATGAGCTGAATAATCTGAATAAGAGGCTTGCCAATGAGCTGGAAGACGAAAAGGAATCGGCGATGGTGTTGGTGCAGACGCGCGAACGATTACAGGGCGCGGTTGATTACCTGGCGCATATCTCGCTCATTGACGGCTTGACGGGTATCGCCAATCGGCGTGGGTTTGATGCGTTTTTTCAAAAGGAGTGGTCACGCGCCCGCAGGAATGGCGAAAACCTGGCGCTGGTCATGCTGGATGTTGATTTCTTCAAGCAATACAACGATGCATACGGTCATCAGGCCGGCGATGAATGCCTGAAACGAATCGCAACAGTGATCGATAATTCAGTACGAAGAAGTGCAGATCTTGCCGCCAGGATTGGTGGTGAGGAATTTGCAATTTTATTGCCGGGTACAGGGTTAAATGGCGCTTCTTCGCTGGCCAGTCAAATCCGCGCTACCATAGGGAAATTACAGATTCCACACGAGGATTCCCCGATCGCCCGGTTTGTCACGCTCAGTGCCGGCGTTGCCGCAATTCGGGCAAACCGTCGAACTGACCCGGCGATGCTGTTCCAGGCCGCAGACCAGGCGCTATATACAGCCAAGAAAGAAGGCCGAAACGTGGTGCGGATTGCCAATGAGGGGCGCGACGGTGACGGGGTTGTCCACTAGGGGAACTCTGAATAAATCAAAATTTCCCTAACATATTATTTGATTGTACAAGCGGTTAATCGCGCAGACTGATGACCTGCCAGTTATGCGCTTTAGCATGGGCACGTAGCTCGGGGTCAGGATCGGTTGCGACCGGGCAAGTAACGCGATCAAGCAAGGGGATGTCGTTTCGGGAATCGCTGTAGAACGTGCTGTTCGTAAGTGTCATGTCATGCGTTTCAAGCCAGTGTTCGAGCCGCTCAATCTTGCCTTCACGGAAACAGGCTGTGCCTGACACCTGTCCGGTGAATTGACCATTGATCACCTCGAGCTCTGTTGCGACCAGGTCATCGACGCCAAAGAGCTGCGCAATTGGCTGTGTAATGAAACCATTGGTTGCCGAGATGATGACCGGAAAATCACCCCGGTCACGATGCGACTGGATCAATTGCTGCCCTTGGGGCAGCACGATGGGTGTAATCTTTTCGCTGACGAAGGTTTCCCGCCACTCTTTTAGTTGATCCATCGGATACTGCGCCAAGGGCTGAAGCGCAAAGGCCAGGAATTCGTAAATGTCGAGTCGCCCGTGACGATAATCGTCATAAAATTTCCTGTTTTGGTGTTCATACAGTTCCTTGTCGACAGCACCCATTTCGACCAGGTGTTGTCCCCATAGGTAATCGCTATCCCCGGCCAGTAGCGTATTGTCGAGGTCAAACAGGGCGAGTGGCATGATGGCTTTAAGTTGATATTCGTGGATTCGGGATGGATTGCCCGTCAGTGGCTATCGTATTGTCTTGTTGGTATAAAGCAACTGTTTGTCTAAGTGCAGGTGAATGTGCTAGAAAATACTCATGATTGATTCACACGGATTCCGGGC
Organism: Gammaproteobacteria bacterium; assembly: GCA_036985915.1. GTDB lineage: Bacteria > Pseudomonadota > Gammaproteobacteria > JAJDYQ01 > JAJDYQ01 > BTQO01. Next base: position 2,352 of record BTQO01000105.1, read on the forward strand.
CAATGTTGGCATCATTCTGTGCAATGACCAGGGGAATGTGTTCTGGGGCAAGCGCCTGGGACAGGATGCGTGGCAATTTCCACAGGGTGGCGTGAAGAAAAATGAATCCCTGGAGCAGGCATTGTTCCGGGAGCTTCACGAGGAAACCGGGTTGATGCCGGAGCATGTGGAAATCCTCGGGCGAACAGATCGATGGCTGCGGTATCGATTGCCACAGCGTTTTATAAGACGTGATTGTTATCCGTTGTGCATTGGCCAAAAGCAACACTGGTTTGTGTTGAGGCTGCTCGCGGAAGAGAACAGTGTATGCCTGAATGCAGCTGGAAAACCGGAATTTGATGACTGGCGCTGGGTAGACTACTGGTACCCGGCGCGAAATGTCATTGCGTTCAAGCGCAAGGTATATAATCTGGCGCTCAAAGAGTTATCGCATTTACTCTTGACCAATGAAGTGGAGTCAACTTTCCGGGCTCAGCCTTAATGTTTTCTGGTCCTGCTGCGATGCATCAGGACTGATTTCCAGGTCCTTATAATAAATTCCCATAATAATTCTCATAAAAGATGATGCGTCTTATTCGTTTCGTGGCGTTGTGCGTCTTTCTGCCTGTCTATGCACAGGCAGGCGAGCCGCCGCGTGTTGTCGGCACCATTCTGCCGCTTCATTCCCTTGCAACGGCAGTCATGGAAGGTATTGCAACACCGGATTTACTCCTGGAACCAGGCGCTTCCCCGCATGCATACACCCTTAAACCTTCGCAGGCGAGGATGCTCAGCCGCGCAGATTTAATCATCTGGATTGGCCCCGGCCTGGAAAATTTCCTGATCAAAACCCTGGCAGACCAATCAATAGCAGACCGGGTAATGACAGTGGCCGGTCTTCCCGGGATTAACAGTCTGAACACACGGGTGATGGATTCAAAAAGCGGGATCGCGATACGCGATGTCCCGGGCAAGATTGACGCGCATTACTGGCTCGATCCCGGCAACGCACGCGTGATTGTGCAGGCGATCGCCAACACCTTGTCCGCAATCGATTCTGAAAGGGCCGATCGGTATCAACGTAATGCTCAACACATGATTCGGCAGCTCGATATACTTGATCGTGATATCGCCATGCGTCTTGGGCCATACAAGAATGTTCCGTTTATCGCATGGCACGATGCATACCACTACTTTGAACATCGTTATGGACTCAAGTTGGCCGGGTTTGTTACAGAAAATCCGGAGCGAAGACCCGGCGCACGAACCTTGCTGCGACTACGTGCGCTCATTCAGCAGGAAACTATTGGCTGTGTTGTCAGTGAATTACCGCGTGATGCAGGGCCGGTTTCAATACTGCTTGAAGGATCGAACGCGCATTCGGCGGTACTGGACCCGGTGGGCAACCAGCTAAAGCCGGGCCGCGAGGCCTATACCAGGATGTTGTTTGATATTGCGCTCGGATTTGAACGCTGCCTGGGTGGTTAGATGTCCATTACGGTATGCCGAGGTCCATGGAGGTCAGATGCATGTGGCTAAAGCCGACGACTCCAGGGCAAGGATTGTTCCCGACAATCCTTTTGCATTTCCTCAGGTGTAGCGATTAACGAAGGCTGCTTACGGTTGAACTGGTGTATTGAGGCAGTTGTTATACGCCCTTTTTCAGGTGGTCCATGATGTGTTCGGCATCAACAGGTTTGCTGATGAAGTAACCTTGTCCGTATTTCACATTCAATGCATCAAGCTGGGTAAGCTGGGTATCCGATTCGATCCCCTCGGCGACCACATCAAGCCCCAGACCATGTGACAATGCAACAATGCCGCGCACAAGTTCCAGTGCCTTGTGATTGTCGCGCATGCCACGTATAAAGGCCCGGTCTATTTTCAAGGTATCGAAATCAAGCTCAAGCAAGTGTCCGAAGCTAGAGTAACCTGTACCAAAATCATCAAGTGCAATCGTGAAGCCAAGACCCTTGGCCCGGGCTATCCAGTCTGCAACCGAGTTGTAATCCACGACCAGGCTTTCGGTAATCTCGAGCTTGAGGCATTCTGGTTCGATGCCGGACTTGGCAACAACTTTAGCGACCTGATCCAGAAAAGTTACATCTGCCAATTGCTTGCCAGAGACATTGACACCCATAATCAAAGGCTTCAGGTCAGGGCGGATTTGGGCCCTTACTTCATTAAATTCTTTCAATTTATTGACTGCGGTTTCCAGCACGAACAGGCCGATCGGCACGATCAGGTTGGTTTCCTCGGCCAGACCAATGAACTGATCAGGCGGGATGTTGCCGCGCTCCGGGTGGTGCCAGCGCGTCAAGGCTTCAAAGCCCGCCCAGGTGTGGTTCTTGATGGATAACAACGGCTGGTAATGGACTTCCAGCTCCCCTTGTTCAAGCGCATTTTTGAGTTCATTTTCCAGGCGTATCTTGTTGAGGGCATGGTCTTCACCGACTACGATCGCCAAAGGCGCCGTCAGCTGGTCTTCCAGTGGCGTACCTTTGACCCTGCTTAAACCTGAGCGGTAACGTGCCAGGATGACATTCACCAGCATGCGCAGGATCGGTTCCGCGCTTTCAAGGCGCGCTTTTAGCTGATCTCTGCCGACGACGGTTAAGACGGTATCTTCGGTTGCGACGACCGTTGCAGTTCTCGGGGCATCGTCGATCATGGCCATCTCGCCGAGCAGATTGCCGGGGCCCATTTGGGAGAGCACAATCCGTTCTTCGTGATCCAGGGTGGAAATCTCAACCTTGCCTTTCTCAATGATGTAGGCATGATCGCCCGGGTCACCTTCTTGGAAGATGACACTACCGGCAGGATATGTCTCTGTGAAAAACTTGTCTTTCATGGGTTAGCGGTTCTTATTTTGATCACTAACGATAGCATAGCTACCCGTTTTCCGGGGTGGAGTTTTTGAGCTTTCCGTGATGTCTTGATAACGTATCTCGAAGTCGCAGCTAACACTGGAGCAATTTTATGGCCGATACGTTATTCATGAAAATAA
>BTQO01000106.1:0-5293 GCA_036985915.1 Gammaproteobacteria bacterium
GAAGCGGGTACCGCGCAGGGTTTGTACGTTCTGTTTCTGCATGACTGAGGCCAACACACTACTGGAGGCCATACCCATCCCGAGTAGTGCACCCCCGGCAGCGACACCGGTAACAAAACGACGACGGGATAAATCCACTGCTCCCGATGGGTGCATTAATTGCTTCAACAACATAATTATTTCCTTGATTTATGAGCGGCTACAGACCAACTCGGCTAATAAAAAGTTTGTAGATAAACTTATCGAGCATCACACATGCATGCGACACAATAACAGCAAAAAATCAGGCAATTATGGGAGGAGGAGAATCGGGGCAAGTCAGATAACCCGGCGGGTTATCCTTAAGAAGGGAGGCGGACAAAGAGGAACCGTTATCACGAAGCGTTGCACTATCTAACGGCAGTAAAAATAATGCTTGAGTGCAATTTGTACAATTGTTATCGCTATAATCCTGATCAATTGAATGATCTGGCTGACCACCTTCATGCGCTAAACTGCCCGCATGATAGGGGCAATTTTGCCTGTCCAAACCATGTGCAGACACCTCATGGGACAACACATTTTTGGATGACATCACCCTATCACAAGATGCCATACTCGCCATCGCCCAAACACTTTGCAACGGCAAAATGAGCAGGCTCAAGGTTAACATGCAGTGGATAACAATGTGGCGGGTACGTCCCATGGCGCGGCGATTCCTAACCTGTTTCAGGGCACAGTCAAATATGACAGGCTATTTGAGCAATAGTTCGCTTGCGTTTACACCCACCCCTTAATCGGTACGTTGCATTCTCGCGCATGCCAGCCCCTTATAGAGTTTGTGGTTATTTCCAAAGAAATCTGCTGGTCTACAACATGTAACAGTTCGTGATCAGAAATCCTCCAGTTCGATTTCGAGATAGACGAAATTGGCATTGGCGCGTTGGTTCAATCCGTACAACCGCGTACTGCGCCAGTCTTCGAATTGCGCCTGGTCTACAGCGTTTAACAGATCGAGCCCATCGGCAATCGCCTTACGCATGGTCGCGCGCAGCCTTTTTATATAGGACTGGGTTCTCTTTACCATCGGGAACGGTGGCGTCTGGGCGCTGCCATGGCCGGGGATCATCAGTTTTGCTTTACCGAAACTGGCCAGTAACCAGTCCTGCGCCTCAATGGCCTGGCGGGAATTACCATCGCCCATAAAGGTGGTGCGTTGATTAAAGGCCAGATCCGAGATCCAGACGACTTGCTGTTCAAGCTGGTGTACCACCAGATCACCGAACGAGTGATGCTGGCCGGCGTTATAAATGACAAAGGTCTTGCCGCCGAGTTTCAATGTATAGCTGGAAAACCGATCACCGCTAATCGGGATATCGGGGCCGACACCGGCAAAGCCGGTCATGTCCTGCGGAATAAACGTGCGGCGATAAGCAACCGAACTATCGATCTTTTCCGAGCGGATATAATCCAGCGTTCCGGCATGGGCAATCACCTTGACACCGCCCAGGCGCTTAAAGGCAATGGCACCGTAGGAATGATCCGGGTGGTTGTGGGTAATGATAAGCGTTTTAATCGGCTTGTCAGTGACCGAGCGAATGGTGGCGATCATACGCTGACCGAGTTTCGGGGTACCCAGTGAATCAATCACCACCACACCCTCTGTGGTTACGACGAAACCGGCATTGCCATTCCAGCCGCGGTTGTACTGATCGATCACAGCAATGTTGCCAAACAGAAAGTATGTATCGGGCGCAACCTTGTAGTAAGGAAGCGGGTCATCGGCCTGATCCGTTGCCTTGAGCACCATATTGGGGATCTCGGTCGTATCAACGCCCGTGCGCGGTACAAAATATCGGGACGGATCCGTGCCGAACCCCTGCTCGGCTGGAACAGCCTGTTGCGTTGGATGTGCGAACGCACTGTTGATCAGCACAACACTAGTGACCAGAAACACAAAAGTCTGTCCCATTCCAGCACCGCGTCTGGCAGGACCTTTCCCATATTTACTCATATCACTCGATCTCTGTTTCAGTGTGCTACTGGCGCCAGGTAGCAGGCGAAAATAGCAGTCGTACGGTACGATGGTAGGTCATGCCGAGGCCGGCAGCAACACACCGAACATGGCGATAACGATAGCCAGCCGGTCGCCATCGAATAGTGAGTCAACCATTCAATCATGAGCACAGCACTCCCCACGACACCAAATACAATGACAGTCGATATGGTCACAGGTGACATCATTGCGCCGGCTCTCGTAGCGCGCCCTGGCCCACGGACCCAGCAGGCGTTTGAGCCAGGAAGATTGATACTGCCGCCGCAGGGATTCGCGCAGATTCGGCTGGCTAACAAGCCTTCGCAAAAACCAGCGATAACCGAGTTTTCCCGCCAGGCTATATAGCGCGCGGTTAACAACGGCGGTTTCCAACTGCGGTTTCAGTTCCCGCTGCCAAAGCGTGTCGTAGTTTTCGCCGGTCATCAGGCTTTGCGCCGCCAGCACACCGGATGTCATCGCCAGGCGCATACCAAAACCCCATAGTGTGTCCTGAAAACCGGCCTGCTCTCCCACCAGAGGATGCGGGCCGCTATAGGCACTGGCGGGGATACGAAAGTTACCAGTGCCGCCATGGGGTTGGGGGTTTTTCATCTGCAAGCCGATCAACGCTTCAAACGCCTCCAGTGTTCGTTGCACATACAGCTTCTCCTGCTTGAAGCCGGAAAACATGCAGCTCTTGACAGTGCCCTTGCCGTTCATTATCAGTAAATAAGCATAGCCCTGTGGAGCCAGTTCATCATCGCAGATCGCCCAGTAACCATCCGCCATGTCGGTCTCGAAGTGGTAACCCACGGCAATCGCATCGGCGGCCCGGGGGCCGGTGGCGAGAATACCGTCACCCATCATCTGGCGCAGACGGCTGTTGAAGCGCACCTCCACACCAAGCGATTGGGCTTGCCTGAGCAGGGCGCTGTCGAGCGACTCGGGGCCAGGCCCCCGCTCCACCATGTAAAATAGCGTGTCCTTGCTTTTTACCTCGTAACGCTTGCCGCTGGAATCAAACACAGTACCGTTATTGCCGGGTACCGCACTAAAATCCGTGGTAAACCCCGATTGCTCAAACAACGTCAACACGTCTTCCCGGGTACTCCAGTTTTCCAGACCCTGAAAATCACCACCGAAGCGGTGACCCACCTCTTTTTGTGATTCGTACACCACTACCCGGCGTCCCGCATGCGCCAGCGTGATCGCCGCGGCCAATCCGGCCGGGCCGGCACCGGCTATCTCTACAGGTGGCTTAGAATGAGATTTATTTTTATTCTCTCTCATCAACTTCTCTCCTCCGATTACCTATATATTAAGGTTACGCCCGATACATGCTTCTTGTTTGGCAACATCGTTGAGATCGATCAGTACAACCACGGCTGGAATGGGAATGCCGGCTTTGTCGTCACCACAAAGGATGTCATGGTGATCGATACAACACAAATGACCAGAAACGCATAAACCTGTCCCATTCCAACACCGTGTCAGGCAGGGCTATTTCCATCTTTGCGCCACTCAGTCCACTGGTTTTAGCATGCTGCTGGTGCGCGGTAGCAAGCGCAAATCCGCCAGCGCAGCCAACAATGCATCCTTAAAACCGGCGTCATCGTAGACCATACGATAGTACTCAATCTTCATGGTCGCAGCGCAGCCCAGAATAAAGGAGGCAAAGGCGATCATGGAACCCAGCGCGAGGGTGGAAAAACCGGTAATCCCCTGACCAAAGGTGCAACCCATGGCGAGTACCCCACCGATACCCATCAAGATACCGCCAATAATAAAGCGCAGCACTTCCCTTATAGAGTTAAACCATTCCAGTCGCAGATTACCGGTGAACAGGGCGTACACAAAGGAGCCGACAATTACACCGACCAGGATGGCAATGCCGAAGGTAATCAAAGTGAGATCCAGCGGGTTAACCAGGTAATAGAGCGTTTCACCCATGGGATTAACAAAGGTAAATGACATGGCCCCCACACCTATGGGTGGATTGTCCATGAAACTGGCGGCTTCAACGGCCTCCTGCCCCAAAGGACCGGCCGTGATATACCAACCCGCCACAACCACCAGACCAACAACCGTGCCACCCAGAAAATTATCGAAGCGGCTACGAAAATCAGCCGAACGAAAGATAAAAAATAACAAGGCCAGTGCAATCAAGCCGCCGGACAGGTTATGGAACCAGCCACTGTCGGCAACACCAAATAGACCGCCAATCAGTGTTGTAATTTGTTGGCTGTCGATATCAAAACGCTGCAAATTAATGGTTAGCGGATCCATCCAGATATGAAAACCATAATGGTAGAAATCCGTCCTGGTCATCAGGAAGGCAAATATGCCGCCCACCAGCAGCACCAACAGTGATTTCATATTGCCGCCGCCAATACGGATCAGCGTTTTGTTGACACAACCGCCAGCCAGGGTCATGCCGACACCGAACATCAAACCACCCAGCAGGTAACGCAACCAGGCGAAGTTCGCACTACGATAGGGTGGCATGGTCATGCCAAGTTCGATAACACCGAAGCCTTCCAGTAACAACACCCCGGAAATCGCAACAGCAATGGCCAACAACCACGCAAACATTCGACCCTTGTCACCCATATTGACCCAGTCAGAAATGGCTCCCATGGTGCAAAAATTGGTCTTGTGTACCATGATGCCCAGAAATACTGCCAGGCCGAAACCCCATGCAATGACATACCAGATCGGTGCGCTTTCCATCCGATTCTCCTCTTAATAATTATAGAATCAGCTACTTCTGTTCCGAAGATTAATCGGAAACACGGCTCGTCAAATACGGCTGATACCGGAAATTAAATAACTACTTTCACTCGATATAGAGTAGAACCTGTGTGCAACTCACAGGTCAAGCATTTTTCCTGGGCATAAGACTAAAGAGCGACTAATTACAAAGGTAAAATAAAACCATGTTCTCGAACCTATTGTTCACACCGATCAGGTTTTTCAAATCTGACTGCTTCCCCCATTCAGCGCCACACTGATGATTTTAGTTTTAACTTGTGAAGGTTCGTATTTTCCAGGGGCTGCCGCGTGCTCCAGCGCCTTAACCCGGCATCATCCACCCGCAGATTGCGGTAAGACATGTTAGTCAATATTCATTTCCAAAAAAACTTAATGCCTTTACCATTTGAATACCCTGTTTAGCACCTAATAAGGAATTGACATGGGTCACAATATCGATATATTTTCCAATAAGATATCTGTGCAGCACACCGTAATGAACAATAATCAGGCTTCCTTACTAACTGC